>DASUKT010000279.1:0-11821 GCA_036278575.1 Pseudolabrys sp.
GAGAACGCGCCCTTCGGAGTCGTGCAGGAGACGCCGGGCAATTTGTTCAAGCCCGCGACGACAACTTTGCGGCGCCTGTCGAACTCGGCCACCATCTTTTCGACTTCGTCCTGCGGCCCGGTGAGCGCCGCGAGCCCTGCGTATTGCGCCGACGCATTGACGCAACTGTGCAGGTTGACGGCAAGCTTGCGCGCATAATCGTAGAGCTTGCCCGGCCACACCGCGTAGCCCATGCGCCAGCCGGTCATGGCGTAGGTTTTCGACCAGCCGTTGAGCAGGATCAGCCGGTCGCGGATCGACGGATACGACAACAGACAGACGTGTTTCTCGCCGTCGTAAACCATGTGATCGTAGATCTCGTCCGACATCACGGCGACATCGGGCCACTTGTCGAGTCCGGCGACAAGCTTGTCGATCTCGCTCTTCGGCGTAACGCCGCCGGTCGGATTCGCCGGCGAGTTGATGATGATGAGGCGCGTTTTCGGCGTGATCAGCCGGAGCGTTTCCTCCGCCGAGAAGGCAAAGCCGTTTTCCTCGCGGATTGGAACGGGAATTGCCGTCGCGCCGGTGTAGTCGATCATCGAGCGATAGATCGGGAATCCGGGATCGGGATACATGATCTCCGCGCCCGGCTCGCCGAACATCAGGATCGACATGAACATCGTCGGCTTGCCGCCCGGCATGATCATGACGCTGTCGGGCGAGACCTCGACGCCGTAGCGTTTGTGCAGGTCGGCGGCGACCGCCTCGCGCAACTGCGGAATGCCGGTCGCCGGCGTATAGCCATGATGGCCGTCGCGCAGCGCCTTGATCGCGGCCTCGACGATGAAGTCCGGCGTACGGAAGTCGGGCTGGCCGATGCCGAGGCTGATGATGTCACGGCCTTGCGCGGCCAGCGCGTTGGCGCGCGCAAGCACGGCGAAGGCATTTTCCTCGCCGATGCGGTCGAAAGCCGCGATTGTTTTTAACATTGCTACCCTCCGAACACCCTCACCTGCCACCCGATTTCGCCGGCAGTTCAACCGATCGGACAGCGAAAATCAAATGCAACCATCATGGTTGTCGTGCCCGGCACTCGGGTCCGGCCTTCGGCCGGCCCAAGCACAAGCCTTGTGCCGGGCATCCACGTCTTTCTTATCTGAGCGGCCAGAGCGGAATCCGATCAAATTGAACCGTCATTGCGAGCCAACGGCTCCGCGCGAAGCGCGGCCCGATGACAGGCTCCGCGAAGCAATCCAGGGGTCGCACGTTAAGCTTGGATTGCTTCGTCGCCCCATGGGGGCTCCTCGCAATGACGGCGCGATTCAACCTGACCGAATACCGCCTAAGGTATCGATGTTCTGAAAAAAAGCCCGGCTGTGAAGCCGGGCTTTTTTATTGTCGTTCGCCGAGAGCACTTACTGCGAGAGGTGCAGCTTGGTGATGTCGGTGCCGATCTGCTGGAAGGTCGTGACGATTTCGTCGGCTGAGGTCAACTTGAAGAACTTGTCCGACGAGGTCGCACAGTTTTGCAGCAGCGTCGAGGTCGGATCGCCGCCGGTATCGACCTGGATCGAGTAGATCGTAATGTTCTGCGCCTTGATATTGGCGCAGGTGCCGTTGCCGGTGGACGAATCGTACATCCGGTTATCGATCCCAGACTGGCTTGTCGTCCAGCGGTTCTGGGTGTTCAAACCGTCGGACAGCAGGATGATGATCTTCGCGTACTGCTTGTCGGGGTCCGTTGCCGGCACGGTGAATGGACCGCCGCCGGCGAGCGACAGCCAGCCCCACACGAGGCCGATCGGCTGATTGGTATTGCCGTTCGGTGTCATGTTGCTGACCAGCGTCTTCATCGTATCCCATTCGGTGTTCAGGCCCATGACCGCCGCCGGCGGACAGCCGCTGCTGCTCTGGTCTGGCGGATACATCGACGCCTCTTGCGTGGCCGTAGACGTCATGTCCGGCGGATCGACGTTCTGGTCGTAGTTGGCCGTCGTTCCGGGATTAGTGTAGCCGCCACGATCCATCACGCAGCCGCTCGTCCAGGTGCTGTGATCCTTTGGGGTCCAGACAGCCTGTGTCCATACGCCTTGCGTCCAGACCGCCCATTGCCCGCGGGCCCACGTTCCGCCGTTATCTTTGCAAGAGTTTTTCGACGTGTAGGCCGGATTGTCGCAAGCTCTTTGCGTTGTGCAGCTGTTCTGGGTCAACTGACCCGGATTCGTGCAACGAGGCGTAGTCTCGCAAGTCGCTTGGGTGGTTCGGCTCGAAATCGAACAAGAACCGGCGGCCGTGCAACTGGCCTGATCATTGAACCCGGAGATCGAGCAGCCCGTTTTCGCCAGGCACGAATTGCGGTTCGACGCCGAGGAGGGGCTGCAAGTGCCGTGCGTCGCATCCCATGAACTATTATCGGTATGGGCCGTGTCGTCCCAATAGAGCCAGCTGTCCCAGCTGGAATCATATGTTCCGACGTTCACTTCGCGGCTGAACGGAACGATCGAAACGTAAACGTCGCCGGGATCAGTTGCCGCCGACTTGAGTTGATCAAGCAAGTTTGTCGTCGCCGTATGAAGCGCGTCCATTTTGCCGTCGTCGGCCATCGATCCGGTGTTATCGAGCACGAGCGCGACGCGCAGCAGCGCCGAGCCCCACTTCGCCGTGCCTGAGCTTTGCACGTGGAGCGAATTGATGCCCAGAATTCCCATGAAATTCGTCGGCACGTCGGCGGAGGCCGTGATCTGCACGTGCGATCCGTTATCCTCCGAAAACGTAGCGGCTACCGCCACGTTTTTCGCCTCCGGCCGCGTAAACACGGCCGTGAAATACGTTGTTGCGTGCTGCTCGAGCTGATCGTGCGTATCGCCGGCGGCTTCTTTTTGCAGCATCAGCGCGGTTGCATCGAGCGCGGATTGCAGCGCGGCTTTGACCGAAGCGGCGTGGGTATAGTCCACTGCGGCGCCGACCGCGCAAATGGTCGGAATCGCGGCAATGCCAAATGTGAGGGCCACGTTGCCTTTTCGTGCAACGCAAAACTCGCGCAGCTTCCGCTGGAGGCGCGAGAAGTGACTGTTTGTGCTCATCGACTTGCCCGCAAATAGAGTGGTTGAATCTGCCAAACCCTATGCGGGGGGTGTGAAAGCGCGGTAAAAACGATTGAATAAATCCGCTTACACTTTGGTTAACCGTAAAGCGCCGCCGATATGCCTAACAGGGGGCAAAACGGCGGCGCCAAAGCGGCGAAAGCCGCAAGATTACATCGCAAGATGCAGATTGGTCAGGGCGGTTCCAATCTGGCCGAAGGTGGTGACGATTTCGTCCGCGGACGTCAGCAGGAAGAATTTACCCTGGCTGCTGGCGCAATCCTCGAGCAACTGCGATTTCGGATCGCCACCGGTATTGACCTGCACGGTATAGAGCGTGATCCCGGCGTTCTTGATGTTGGCGCAGGTCTTGCTCTCGCGCGTGTCGATCGAAGACGCGTTCGAATACCAGCGATCTTCGGTGTTCAGGCCGTCGGTCAACAGGATGATCACCTGCTGGTACTGATATTTAGGATCCGTGCCGGGGACCGAGAACGGCGATGCGGTCAACGATTGCCAGCCCACTTGCAGGCCGATCGCCTGGTTGGTGTTGCCCGCCGGCTTCATGGCATCGATTTTTGCCGACAGGGCCGTCCAGTCGTTGCTCAAACCCATGACCGTGGCAGAGCAGGAATCGTACTGCTCGGCAGGGTAAAGCGTGCCGCCGGCGACCGGTGCGTCGTTGGTCGTGTCGAAATTCTGGTCGCGGTCGGTCACGCATCCGTTCCAGGTGCTGTGAGCGGCGGGCGTCCAGATTTTTCCGTGATTGAGACAGCTGTTTTGCGAATGGCGGGAGGTGTCGCTGCAGGTTCCGTTCGCGGCATCCCACAGGCTCCAGTTTATCCAAGGCTGCTGATAGTTCGCGGGATCGAGATTGACGTCCTTGCTGAACGGAACGATCGAAACGTAAACGTCTTCCGGGTTGACCGCTGCGCTGTGAAGTTGCGCAAGCAGGTTCTTTGACGCAGTGACAAGCGCGTCCATCTTGCCGTCACTCGCCATCGAACCGGTGTTGTCGAGCACCAGCGCCACGCGCAGACGGGTGTTGCCCCAGCTGGCGACAGACGTGGCCTTGAGGTCGAGTTGTTCGTAGCCGAGAATGCGCATGAAAGTCGTATCCATCGTCGCCGTGCCGGTAAGGAGCACGTGCGATCCGTTCTCGGAAGAGTAGGTCGCGGTGACTGCGACATTCTTCGCATCGGGGCGCGTCAGTAGCCCGCTGACGTAAGTGGTCGCATCCGTTTGAAGTTGGGCGGCGGTAGTGGTCGGAGCCTCCTTCGACACCATCAGTGCGGCGGCGTCGAGAGAGTTCTGCAAGGCGGTGCGCACTTCGCTCGCGCGCGTGTAATCGATTGCTGCGCCGACGCCGGTAATAAGCGGAACTATGGAAAGCGCCAGCAGCGGCGCGACGCCGCCGCGACAATTTTTAACGAACTGCGAGAACAGCATGGGTGTTGTTCCTGTCCGTGGAATCCCTGTGAATAAAGCCCCCTAAAATTGCCCGGATGTTTTGAGTATTCGTGAGAAAGGCTCACGGAATTTGGGGAAAATTCGCCGCCGTTTGTCCATGAACCGGTTGTGTTCCGTAAACCAATGGCTATCTGACCGATGCTGATAAACCGGGGAAAAAGCACCAATTGTCCCGGAACGGGGCATATTCTCGACTTGGAATGGTCTCTGTCCGGTCTTTATGATGATCGCGGGATCCGCCGGTACGGCGAGGCGAGCAGACCCGAGAATACGTCCTCGATGCATATGACTGGGACCATCAGAACCTCGGCGGCCTTTGCCGCGTTTCCACCCTGGCCGACGGCTGGAGGCGTGCCGGTCGGGATGGCGGACGACGAGCGCAAACGAAAAGGGGATGCCGGAGGTCCTGGAACCGCGGTCATCACCAAAACGAAGCCGCGGACCAAGCGGCCGAGCCTGTACCGCGTGCTTATACTGAACGACGACTACACGCCGATGGAGTTTGTGGTGCACGTGCTGGAGCGGTTCTTTGGGAAAGACCACGAGGCGGCGACGCGCATCATGCTGCACGTGCATCATCACGGAATTGGCGAATGCGGGATTTACACGTACGAGGTGGCCGAAACCAAAGTGACGCAGGTCATGGATTTCGCACGCAAGCACCAACATCCTCTCCAGTGCGTTATGGAAAAGAAGTGAGAACCGGGAAACTCCCAATACAATGAAAGCGGAACGCTGATGCCCACATTCTCCCGCGGCCTTGAGCAATCACTGCACCGGGCGCTTGCCCTCGCCAACGAGCGGCACCACGAATACGCGACGCTCGAGCACCTTCTGCTGGCGTTGATCGACGATCAGGACGCTTCGGCCGTCATGCGTGCCTGCAATGTCGATCTCGACAAGCTGCGGCGCAGCCTGACAGCCTATCTGGAATCCGAGCTCGAGAACCTCATCACCGACGGCGCGGAAGATTCAAAACCGACCGCCGGATTTCAACGCGTGATCCAGCGCGCGGTTATCCATGTGCAATCCTCCGGGCGCGAGGAGGTGACAGGCGCCAACGTTCTGGTCGCGATTTTTGCCGAGCGTGAAAGCCATGCCGCTTATTTCCTGCAAGAGCAGGACATGACGCGCTACGACGCGGTCAATTACATCAGCCACGGCATTGCGAAGCGTCCGGGCTTGACCGAGTCGCGCCCCGTGCGCGGGTCCTCCGATGAGGAAAGCGACACCAAGGCCGGCAGTGACGAACCGAAGAAGAAAGGCGACGCGCTCGAAGCTTATTGCGTCAACCTCAACAAGAAGGCGAAAGACGGCAAGATCGATCCGCTGATCGGCCGCGACGCGGAAATCAACCGCACCATTCAGGTGCTCTGCCGCAGGCAGAAGAACAACCCGCTGTTCGTCGGCGACGCCGGCGTCGGCAAGACGGCGATCGCGGAAGGGCTTGCCCGCCGCATCGTGCACGGAGAAGTGCCGGACGTGCTCAAGGGTGCGACGGTGTTCGCGCTCGATATGGGCACGCTGCTCGCCGGCACGCGTTATCGCGGCGACTTTGAGGAGCGGCTGAAGCAGGTCATCAAGGAGATCGAGGCCTATCCGGGCGCGATCATGTTCATCGACGAGATCCATACCGTGATCGGCGCGGGCGCAACCTCCGGCGGGGCAATGGACGCTTCGAACCTGCTCAAGCCGGCGCTCGCTTCGGGCACGATCCGCTGCATCGGCTCGACCACGTATAAAGAGTATCGTCAGTATTTCGAGAAAGACCGTGCGCTCGTCCGCCGCTTCCAGAAGATCGACGTGAACGAGCCGAGCGTGCCGGATGCGATCGAAATCCTGCGCGGGCTCAAGCCGTACTTCGAGGAATATCACAAGCTCAGGTACACCAACGACGCCATCAAGGCGGCGGTGGAGCTTTCCTCACGTTACATCCACGACCGCAAGCTGCCGGACAAGGCGATCGACGTGATCGACGAATCCGGCGCCGCGCAAATGCTGCTGCCGGAAAGCCGGCGCAAGAAGACGATCGGCCTCAAGGAAATCGAAACCACCATCGCCACGATGGCCCGGATACCGCCCAAGACGGTGTCGAAAGACGACGCCGCGGTGCTTCAGCATCTCGAGCAGACGCTCAAGACGGTGGTTTACGGTCAGGACAAGGCGATCGAATCGCTGTCGGCGTCGATCAAGCTTGCGCGCGCGGGCTTGCGCGAACCCGAAAAGCCGATCGGCTGCTACTTGTTTTCCGGTCCGACCGGCGTCGGCAAGACCGAAGTGGCAAAGCAGCTCGCGGCTTCACTCGGCGTCGAGCTTATCCGTTTCGACATGTCGGAGTATATGGAACGGCACACCGTATCGCGCTTGATCGGCGCACCTCCCGGCTATGTCGGTTTTGACCAGGGCGGTTTGCTCACCGACGGCGTCGATCAGCATCCGCACTGCGTGCTGCTGCTCGACGAAATCGAGAAGGCGCATCCCGATCTGTTCAACGTGCTGTTGCAGATCATGGATCACGGCAAGCTTACCGACCACAACGGCAAGCAGGTCGACTTCCGCAACGTCATCCTGATCATGACCACGAACGCGGGCGCGGCCGATATGGCGCGCGCGGCCTACGGCTTCACGCAGAACAAGCGGGTCGGCGACGACATCGAGGCGATCAACAAGATGTTCGCGCCCGAGTTCCGCAACCGGCTGGATGCGATCATCACGTTCGGCCACCTGTCGCAGGAGATCATCAAGCAGGTTGTCGAGAAGTTCGTGCTTCAGCTTGAGGCGCAGCTCGGCGACCGCAATGTGACGATCGAACTGTCGGAGGAGGCGACTCGCTGGGTCATCGCCAACGGTTACGACGAGCTGATGGGCGCGCGGCCGATGGCGCGCGTGATCCAGGAGCACATCAAGAAGCCGCTCGCCGACGAGGTGTTGTTCGGCCATCTGAAGGCCGGCGGTCACGTGCGCGTCATCGTCGACAAGGACGAGAACGGGCGCGACAAGCTCGGCTTCCAGTATCTCGACGGCCCCGTCACGCCGAAGCCGGAGAAGCTTCCGGCGACTGGGGGGCGTCCGAAAAGCAAGCGCCGGCCGCCGCGGCCGAAACCGAAGGGTGACGGCGGCAAGCCGGCCTCGGTGCCGAAGGTGCCGTTGGTCAAAGCGTAAGCGGCTGAAACGAACACAAAAGCCGGACTTGTCAGTCCGGCTTTTGCATTTCTGGGGGTGCATGGCAGCCCACCATTCGGCTGCCGTTGCGCTGCCGTTGCCGCTGTGAGACACGGAAGCGGTCCCGATGACCGCCAATCCCGCCAAATCCGTTGCCGCCGAGTCTTCCGCACGCGCGTTTCTTGCCGGCTTCAAGTCGGCAGTTACCTCGGTTTTCTTTCTGGTGCTCGCCGGCACCTATATCGGCATCGGCGCACTTGCGCACGGCTTTGGTTTTTCGCCATTGTGGCTGGCGCTTTCATCCATTTTTGTCTGGGCCGCGCCGGCGCAGGTGATCCTGATCTCATCGCTCGGCGGCGGCGCGGCGCTGATCGAGGTGGCGATTGCCGTGACGCTCAGCGCGATCCGTCTTTTTCCGATGGTGGTGGCGCTTCTGCCGCTGTTGCGCGGGCCGTCCGTGCGCACGCGTCACCTGCTGCTGCCGGCGCATTTTACGTCGGTGAGCATGTGGGTCGAGTCGCTGAGATTATTGCCGACGCTGCCGCGCGAGCATCGCGTCGCGTTCTGCAACGGCCTGTCGGTCGGCTACATGGGCACGGCAGTGAGCTTCGGCTTCGCCGGATTTTATCTGGCGGCGGGCTTGCCGCCGTTGCTGGCCGGAGGCTTGCTGTTCTTGACGCCGATGTCGTTCATGACGTCGACCATCCGCAACAGCCGGCAACTGGTCGACATATTGGCGTTTGCGCTCGGCCTCATCATCGGACCCGTATTGACCGTCACGCATGTCAGTCTCGATCTGATGTGGACCGGTATTGCGGGCGGTACGATCGCCTACGGTATTCATCGATTGCGCGGAGCGGCGAAGTGAACGCTGCATTGACCGATCTCTGGCCATACCTTCTGCTCATGCTGGTGGGATTTCTGCCCAATGAGGCATGGCGTGTGCTTGGACTTGTCCTTGCACGCGGGCTCAACGAAAATTCCGAATGGGTCGTATGGTCGAGAGCCATAGCGACCGCGATCATCGCGGGCGTCATCGCCAAGCTCATCGTGTTTTCCAGCGGCGACCTCGACAAAATTCCGCTTGCCGTCCGGATCGGTGCCGCGGCTTGCGGCTTTGGCGCCTTTCTGGCGGCGCGGCGTTCGGTTTTCGCCGGCGTTTTGGCCGGCGAAATCGCGCTGCTTGGCGGCGGATTTCTGTTCGGCCCCTGAGAGCGCGCTTAAACGGCGGTGATCGCGGCTGCCAGTTTCTTGGCCTGCTCGGCGAGAATCTCGGGTTTTTCCTTCTGACTCGCCGGCGGTTTCATCGCGACGCCCGCCTTGCGTGGAATAACGTGGACGTGAAGGTGAAAGACCACTTGGCCGCCCGCGCTCTCGTTGAATTGCTGAATCGTGATCCCGTCCGCCTCTAACACCTTCATCGCCGCTTTGGCGATGCGTTGTGCTGCAGCCATCACGGCGAGCAGGTCATCGGCGGAAACATCCAGCATGTTGCGCACCGGCGCCTTGGGCAGCACCAAGGTGTGGCCGGGCGTGCGCGGCATAATGTCGAGAAAGGCAAGGACTTTGTCGTCCTCATAAACCTTGTAACAGGGCAACTCGCCGCGCAGGATCTTGGCAAAGATGTTATTTGGATCGTAGCTCGGCATCGCTTGCCCCCGCTGTCATTCAGTGACGAAGTATATCATTTCTACTCGACCAAATCCTTGCGGAACGGAGCCGCCGCGGCAAGCTCCTCGCCGGCCGCCTGCACGTATGTCCGCTCATGCCTAAGATAGTCCGCGATCGCGCGCCGCAGGGCGGCGTTGGCAATAAAATGAGCTGAATAGGTGGTGCTCGGCAGGTATCCGCGTGCCAGTTTGTGCTCACCTTGCGCGCCGGCTTCAACGCGCTTCAGTCCGTGGCCGATCGCATAATCGATCGCCTGGTAATAGCAAACCTCAAAGTGCAGGAACGGGTGGTGCTCGATCGCGCCCCAGTTACGGCCATAAATCGTATCTGCGCCGAGGAAATTGATGGCCCCTCCGATCCAGCGTCCTGCGCGCTTGGCCATCACCAGCAGCAAGCGATCGGGCATTGTCTGCCCAATGAGCGAAAAGAATTCGCGCGTAAGATAGGGACGACCCCATTTGCGCGAACCGGTCTCCATGTAAAAAGCGAAAAACGAATCCCACACGTCTTCGGTGAGATCGGAGCCCGTCAGCCAATGCACGGTAACGTCCGCGGCGAGCGCATCCTTGCGCTCGCGCCGGATGACCTTGCGCTTGCGCGAGGCGAGACGCGCCAGGAAATCGTCGAAGCGGCCGTACCCTTCGTTTTCCCAATGAAATTGCTGGTCCGTGCGCTGGAGAAATCCGCGCGCGCCGAGCATCCGCCACTCCGGCTCGGTGAGGAATGTGACATGAGCCGAGGAAAGATCATTTGCGCGCGTGATCTCAACAAGGGCGTCGGCAAGGGCGCCGCGCACGACATCGGCGGCCGGCGAGGGCGCTGCGAGCAGACGTGGCCCCGTAACGGGCGTGAACGGTACGGCGACCTGGAGCTTCGGGTAGTAATTGCCGCCGGCGCGTTCGAACGCGTCCGCCCATCCGTGATCGAAGACATACTCGCCGCGGGAATGCGTTTTTACGTAACAGGGCGCAACGCCGACGATGGTGCCCTCGAGCGTTTCGGCAATAAGGTGCCGGGGCTGCCAGCCTGTGCGGCTGCCGACCGAATGCGATTGCTCAAGCGATGAAAGAAATGCGTGTGAAACAAAAGGGTTATCTGGATATGCTCGTGTTGATAACTCTGTTGATAACTTTGGGGAAAGCTCTTCGGCTGGCACAGAATTGGCCGGCTTGGAGCCCTGTTCGCGATCATTCCGGCGATCGGTTGTGCCGGCGCAGGCGTCCCATGTCGCCGCAGAAACATCGGCGATCGATTGCGCCACACGGATGCGGAATTGCATTTCGGCCATCGGGCAGGTTCTAGCCCGAATTTACGCCCGAATTGGTTCGCCGGTCACGCGATTACCCGATCAGCGACATGCCACCGCATCGTAGCCGGTCGGAGTTCCGTCGGGGTAATAGGCTGTCGTCGGATGGCAACTGGGAGGAATGCGGCCGCAGCCGAGCGGGGTGCATGCGATTTGGCCGCGCGGTTCGGCCTCGAAGGAGCGGTGATAACGGCGAACCTGGTGGTGGCGGTGGTGAGTGCCCTTTGCCGCTGCGACGATTTCGTCCTTTGCCTGCGCCACGCCTGAAAACGCCGGCGTGAGCAATCCGGTGGCAAGCGCGAGAGCAATGGCAGGAATGGCAGCGCGCATGATTTTCCTCGTTCGCAGCGATGTCGACAATAACCCGTAAGGGCGTTTGTCGATCCGGTTGCATGGGTCACATTCTCACGACTGCGTTTGCTCAAAAATGATCTGGTCGGCATATCGAGCGGCCACAGCGCGATCCTGATCGCTGCGCACCGTCCACGTCAGCAACGGTATACCGAAGATATTGCGCGCGATCAGTGGTGCGAGCGCGGGCAGATCGTGCACCGCGTACGCGATGAACTGCGGGCGCGTCCGGTTCGCATGCAGAAGAAAGGCAAGGCGCCGTTTCGTCGCCGGCGGAAACTTTCCCCAGTCGTAATGACGCTCCGCGATAATGCCGCGCGTCAGGGCAGGGGCGAACTTCCGGATTGCCTCGATCAGATCGGGATCGAACGACATGACGGCCACCGGTCCGCTATAGGCGGAGAGCACCTGAGCTGCATGGGCCGCAAGCCGCAGGTCTCCGTCAAAGCGGCTCTTGAGCTCCAGCGCCATCACCGCGCGGCCGGCAACCAGTGCACACAATTCGCGCAGCGTGATGAGGCGGTCACCGGTGGCCTTGAAGGGCACGGCTTTCAACGCGGCCACCGTCATGTCGGCGATACGGCCGCTGCCTTCGGTCAGGCGGCCCAGTTCGTCGTCATGATGGACGACGGCCTCTCCATCGGCAGTGATTTGCAGATCGAGCTCGATGCCGTAGCCGTTATCGATCGCCGCGCGAATGGAGGTCGGGGTGTTTTCGATCACGCCTGCCTTGGCATCGTGCAGGCCACGATGCGCGAGCGGTCGTGCAGTAAGCCAGCCAAGCCTGGACATCGGC
>DASUKT010000280.1:0-2551 GCA_036278575.1 Pseudolabrys sp.
GCCGAATAGGATTCCGTATTCGGCTCCGACATCAGCGCGCGCGTCGAGGCGATGGCGACGATTGCGCCTTTTGTCTTGCGGAGCGGCTTCTCGGCCGCGCGTGCCAGCAGGAAAGTCGCGGTGAGATTCACGTCGAGCACGCGATGCCATTCGGTGAGCGTCAATTTTGCGATCGGCTTGCGGATCATGATGCCCGCATTTGAGACAACCGCATCGAGCCGGCTGAATTGAACGAGCGCTGCCTTAACGGCGCATTCAGCCATCATCTCGTCGGCGACATCACCTTCAATCGTCGCCACGTCGCGATTGTGTTTGGAATAAGCGCGCGATAGTCCGCTCTTCGGCAGGTCGACAGCGCAGACGGCCCAGCCTTCCTCCAGGAGACGCTGGGCGATGGTGCGTCCGATGCCCTGCGCCGCCCCTGTAACAAGCGCGGATCGGCGCGGCCGCCGCGCCACAGCGTCAATCCTTTTCGACCGGAAGATCGGCGCGGCCGCCCCATTCGGTCCAGGAGCCGTCATAGATGCGCGGCATCTTTTTGCCGATGGCATCGAGCCCCATCGCGAGCACGACGGCGCTGACGCCGGAGCCGCAACTGGTGATGATCGGCTTCTCGGTATCGACGCCGGCTTTTCTGAATGCCGCTGCGATCTTCTCCGGCGAAGCCAGTCTTCCGTTCTCGACGATCGCGGAGGAGGGCACGTTCAGCGCGCCGGGCATGTGACCGGAGCGTAATCCCTTGCGCGGCTCGGCTTCGGTGCCCTTGAAGCGGCCCGGCGAGCGGGCATCGACGACTTGAACGTCGTCTCCGTTCAGCGCCATTTGTACATCGGCCACCATGGCAACAGCGCCCGTGTCCATCTCGGCCTTGAACGGGCGCGGCCTGCGCTTGCTGTCGCCGGCTTCAGTCGGCCGGCCTTCCTGTTTCCACTTCGGCAACCCGCCATCGAGAATGAAGACGTTCTTCGCGCCGAAGATGCGGAACGTCCACCATACGCGCGGTGCGGAAAAGAAACCGAGCCCGTCGTACACGACGATGGTGTCTGTTTCGGCGACGCCGAGCGCGCCCACGGCCTGGGCGAATTCATCGGGCCCCGGCAGCATGTGCGGCAGATCGGTGGATTTATCCGCGATCGTCTCGATGTCGAAGAAGACGGCGCCGGGAATGTGGCCGGCGCGATATTCGGCATGGGCGTCGCGACCTTGCGCCGGCAGGTAATACGAGCCGTCCACCACCACGACATTGTTTTCGCCGAGATTGTCGGCCAGCCAGTCGGTCGACCTGAGCCAGCGGCTTGCAAGTTTTTCGGTCATCTCTTGGTCCATTGAAACAGATTTAATGCTTGGCGGCCCGCGATCGTTCCGCTGTTTTGCGTCACGCGAGCGCAAGGCGGACGCGCCGGTTCTGCTTGCCTTTTTTCTCGACTTGCGTGACGCGCACCGCGCCGATCTCGCCCGTCGAGCGGACATGCGTTCCGCCGCAGGGTTGAAGGTCGAGGCCTGCGATTTCGATCAGCCTTATCCGGCCCGTTCCCATCGGTGGTTTGACCGACATGGTTTTTACGAGGCCCGGATTGGCTTGTAATTCTTCATCGCTGATCCACCGGCTCGTCACCGGCGCGTCGCGCGCGATCATCTCCATGACTTTTGCGGTGATCTCATCCTTGTCGAGGCCGGCCTCGGGAATATCGAAATCGAGCCGGCTTTCACTCTCCCCAACCGATCCGCCCGTCACCGGGTAGGGCAGCACAGCGGAAAGAAGATGCAGCGCCGTGTGCATGCGCATGCGCGCGTAACGCTTGTCCCAATCGATTGCCGCCTTAACGACGTCGCCGACGTTCGGGACAGGTGCGCTGTCTGCTGGAACGTGCGCGATTTCCGTCTTTGCCTGATCGGTATAAACCGCGGTGGCAACCGGAACAGATGTGCCGGAAGCGGTGACGATTGTGCCGGTGTCGCCGGGCTGTCCACCCGATGTGGCGTAGAAGATCGTCCGGTCGAGGATCACGCCGCCGCGATCGTTGACGCCGAGCACGCGTGCTTCGCAGTCTTTCAGGTATGAGTCATCGCGAAACAGGCAATCGGTCGCCATTGCGCGCTCAGGCCTTCTCGAACGGCGGCTTGATGTCCGATTTGCGCGTGAGCCACTCCGGAACGGGCAATTTCTTCGAGCGCAGAAATTCCGGATTGAACAGCTTCGACTGATAGCGCGTGCCGAAATCGGCGAGGATGGTCACGATCGTGTGGCCGGGACCGAGGTCTTTCGCGAGGCGGATCGCGCCCGCGATGTTGATCCCGGACGAGCCGCCGACGCACAGGCCTTCGTTCTTCATCAGGTCGAAAATGATCGGAACGGCGTCCTCGTCCGGAATGAGATAGGCTTTGTCGACCGTCATCTGCTCGACGATAGCCGTCACGCGCCCCAAGCCGATGCCCTCGGTGATCGAACCGCCTTCGGTCGCCTTGGCTTCGCTGTGATCGAAATAATTGTACATCGCCGCGCCACGCGGATCGGCGACGGCGATGACAACGGCTTTGTTTTTCTCTTTCA
>DASUKT010000281.1:0-5664 GCA_036278575.1 Pseudolabrys sp.
GTGCCACCGCCCGCGCCGAAGCCGACGAGCATGCGGATCGGCCGCGTCGGCCAATCCGTGGATGCAGCCATCGATGCGCTGCCGGTGACCGCAATCATCGCCAACGCGGCAACAGATGTACGCAAGTACCTCATGGAATCCTCCCTCGGTTCAGCCTTTTGCCGGCCGTTGTTTATTAAGGGCAGGGAAACCGCCCTGCTCCGCCCTGTCAAGCATTACGCCTTTTCGTCCTCGATCTGGTTGCGCAGTACGCCGATCTTCTCGATCTCGACTTCAACCGTATCGCCGGGCTTCATCCACACCGGCTCCGGCTTGCGCGCATGGCCAACCCCTGACGGCGTGCCGGTGAACAGGATGTCGCCCGGCTCCAGCGTCATGCCCTCGGTAAGATAGACGAGCGACTCTGCCACCGGGAACATGAACATGTCGGTGCTGGACGACTGCATGGTCTTGCCGTTGAGTCTCGTCTCGATCTTGAGGCCCTTGCCGCCGCGCGGCAGTTCGTCCGCGGTCACCATCCACGGGCCCACGCTGCCGGTGCGATCGAAATTCTTGCCCATGCCCCACTGCGTGGTGTGGCGCTGATACTCGCGCACCGAGCCTTCCATGCCGCAGGCATAGCCGGCGACGCAGTCGGCCGCGTTCTCCAGCGTCAGATGCTTGGCTCGTCTGCCGATGATGACGACCATCTCACCTTCGTAGTCGAGCTGGATCGACTTCTTCGGCCGTATCAGCGGATGCATGTGCGGCGTCAACGAGCTCGACATACGAAAGAAGATCGACTGGAATTTCGGAATGTTGTCGCGCTGCGGGCCTTCCTTGACGTGGTCGAGATAGTTGAGGCCGAGGCAGATGATCTTGGCTGGGTGCGCAATGGGCAGCGCGTAGTTGAGGCCCGAGAGCGGGCGGCGCGCGGAAGCCGATGCCTTCTTCGCAAGCTCGGCAAGCGGCTTGAGATCGCCGTTGCCGCGCCGCAACCATTCGCCGAGATCGTTTGGCGCCTGCGGATCCACCGCCTGAAGATCGATGGCCTCTTCACCCTCAATGACGCCAAGGCGCAAGGCGCCACTTGCTTCAAAACCCACAATTTTCATGGAAGGACTCTGTTGTTAACGGGTCGCAACTGCTTGCGTGCCCGGGACTATAACGAAGCGGCAATAATCGTCCAGTTCGTGAGCGGTAGCTCGCCGGAGGCCGGTCAGTCCTCGGCTGCGCGCTGCACGCTCGCCAAACTGAAAATCTGAATTGAAAAGTATTTGCGGGAATCCGCCCACGAGGCCACAGGCATCCAGCCGACGCCGCGGGCGAGAGCACCAAGCGAAGCGACGCTGTATTTGTAGCTGTTCTCGGTGTGGATCGTTTCGCCGGCGCGGAAGTCGATGCTCTGACCCAGGACCCGGACCTTCTGCCGCTTCAGGCTCGCGAGGTGCATCTCGATCCGATTGCGCTCGCGATTGTAGAACGCGTGATGCTCAAAGCTGTCGAGCCTGAAAGTGCCGCCGAGCTCGCGGTTGATGCGCTTGAGCAGGTTCAGATTGAAGGCGGCAGTAACGCCGGCGGCGTCGTTATAAGCGGCGTGCAGAATATCCGCCGATTTGATCAGATCGACGCCGACGATCAGCAACGCGCCGCGTCCGAGAATTTGCGCCGCGTTGCGCAAAAAGGAGGCCGCCTCGTGCGGCTCGAAATTGCCGATCGTGGAGCCGGGGAAAAACCCGACGCGTACCGGCGCGGCTGCGGCAACCGCAGGAATTGCAAAGGGCTTGCTGATGTCGGCGACGACCGGCAAGACCTTGAGGGCGGGAAAATCCGCCCGCAGTTCGGCGGCTTCGCGCTCGATCATCTCGCCGCAGATATCGACCGGCACATAGGCGGAGAGCGCCGGCTTGCCGCGCAGAACGATGCGCGCTTTTTTGCTGGAGCCGCTGCCGAATTCGATCAGGGCCGCGCCGGGAGGAATGAGCTTTGCGATGTCGGCGGCGTGCCGGCGCAAAATGCGCAGCTCCGAGCGGGTCGGATAATATTCCGGCAATTCGGTGATGCGCTCGAACAGCCGAGACCCGGCATCGTCGTAGAAATACTTCGGGGGAATTTGCTTCGGCGTTCCGCCCAGCCCTTGCAGGACATCGGCTGCGAACGGCGAAAGATCATCGTCGCGTAAGGTCTGCTGATCGACTTTTCTTGCTGGCTCGCCCATGAAACTCACACCGGCTCGTTACTCAGGGATATTCGGCAAGTCGCAGCCCGCTGAATTGCCAACGCGCTGACGGGTGGAAGAAGTTCCGGTAGGTCACGCGTTCATGATTGGCGGGCGTGGCAAAGGACGAGCCGCGCAGCACCATCTGGTTGACCATGAACTTGCCGTTGTACTCGCCGAGGGCGCCTTCCGCCGCGCGATATCCCGGGTACGGCAGATAAGCGCTCCGCGTCCATTGCCAAGCCACGCCAAAGGCGTCTTCAAGAAGGCCGGCTCGCGCCGCGACCTCCCACTCCATCTCACTCGGCAGGTGCTTGCCGGCGAAGCGAGCGAAGGCCTCCGCTTCGTAGTAGCTGACGTGACAAACCGGCGCAGCGGGATCGACAGGTTTAAGGCCGGCAAGCGTCATCGAATGCCATGCGCCGTCCACGCGCCGCCAATATCCCGGCGCTTCCCATTGCTCGGCCTCGACGGTCGCCCACCCATCCGACAGCCAGAGCGAAGGCGTCGCGTAGGCGCCCGCCTCAATGAACTCCAGCCACTCGGCATTGGTGACGAGTTGCCGCGCGAGCCGCACGTCCTGCAGCAACACCCGGTGCCGCGGCGTTTCGTTGTCGAAGCAATAGCCGTTTCCATCATGGCCGATCGCGTGGATACCGGGCGGCACATCGGCGAAGCCGCTCTGCCTGCGCGCATGACGCGGTAATTGCCACTCGGGATCGTAAGCGGGATCGGTCGGATTTTGCGCAAACGCGTGCAGGATGTCAGTGAGCAGCAACTCCTGATGTTGCTGCTCGTGATGCAGACCGATTTCCAGAATTGAAAAAACCTTGCTCGCGTCGGCGGCGGAGACCGTCTCGATCAATCGCGCTACCGCGGCATCGACGTGCGCGCGGTAGGCCCCAACGTCCTCTGCATTCGGCCGCGTGATCAGTCCGCGCTGCGGCCGCGCATGACGCGGGCCGGCGGCGACATAATAAGAATTGAATAGAAACGGAAAGCGTTCGTCGAAAACTTTGTATTGAGGATCGTTCGGGACCAGCAGGAATTGCTCGAAGAACCAGGTGACGTGCGCGCGATGCCATTTTGTCGGGCTCGCGTCCGGCATCGACTGCACGATCTGGTCTTCGGCCGAAAGCGGTGCGGCACGCGCTTCCGTTTCCGCGCGCACGTCGCGGAAGGCCTGCAGCCACTTCGCACGCGCGCCGTCGAGCGGCACTTCCGTGTCGGTGGTCGCCATTGCCGAGTCGAGGCGCTGCGGCTGTGGTGAAGCGGCTGTTCTCATTTCCCCTTTCGCGGGATTTGCTATATCCGCGCGCAACATAGGTCCTAATACGAACGACGGCCCCGATTGTTCCATCCCCGGCGGCGTGGAACAACCTCATCGCCTGCATGGCGGCCGTGAGGCGCATTTGCCGCAGCCTCTCACGTCACCGATGCGCTAGGGGCGCCGGCGTGTAACCGCCGGTCAGGGTCTTCAAAAAGGCGACGATATCGTCAATTTCCGCTTCCGAGAGGCGCGGGACGTCGCCCACTTTTTGGCCAAACGGCGGGTCGGTGTTGACGTTGGCGTGATAGACCGCCGGCAGATCGTCGAATTTGCGCACACTGCCGTCCGGATTGCGCGGGTACCATTTGCCCGGGTTGGTATCACGGTCGACATAGAAGGACACCGCTTCTTTAAGAGAATGCGCCATGCCGTTATGGAAAAAGACTTTACGCTCCGCCACGTTGCGCAACGAGGGCGTGCGAAACAGACCGCAATAGTCTGCTCTGTCTTTGAAATCGGTGCGCAACGGGCCGCACAGGCCCAGATCGAAATAGTTGGGATCGGCATTAGCCGGAATCGCACGATTGCGCGGCACGCCGATGGCGATCATGCCGTAATCGGTGAATTGAGGCGGCGTGCCGTCGTCGTCGGGCTCACTGCGATGACAGCTTGCGCAATTTCCCTTTGCCTCGTCGTTGAATAACGCCAAACCGCGCGCTTCCTGCGTACTGAGTTTTACACGTCCGGCAAGATAAGCGTCGTACTTGCTGCTGTACGGATAGAAATCGGCCGGACTCTGCTCATACGTTTCCAGGGCTTCGACGACAGCCCCGAATGTTTTGGCGGGCGTGTCAAAGACGTTGCTGCCGAAGATTTGTTTCAACTCTCCTGCGTACTTCGCTTCGCGCACCTTGGCGGCGACGGCTGCAATGTTGTCGTTCGCCATCTCATAGGGCGACAACAGCGGCATGGCCGCCTGGTCGCGGCCGCGATCGACACGGCCGTCCCAGGTCAGGCCACCGGTCGGGCCGTTATCGATGCTTTCATCCGCCTCGTCCTCAGGCTCGAAATAATGCTCGGTGAATTGTGGCACGACCTGCAGGTAGCGCAACGACGGTACAGCCCGCAGGCCGGGTTGATGCATGTCCCTCCCGCCATACTGCACAGGCTTGTCATTCGGCGGCCCGAACGCGTGCGCCGGATCGTGGCAGGTCGCGCAAGCCATCTGTCCCGAGCCGGACAATGCAGGATCGTTGAACAGCTTCCGCCCGAGCGCCGATAAATCCGCCGCCCGCCTATAAGCCTCCGCCCGCGTGAGCGGTTTGGACGCGGCGGCATCTCCGCCGCCTTGCGCTGCGGAAAAGCCCACGAGCGCAAAACCGGCGCCGAACGCGGCGGCTATCACGGAGCGATGCAGCAAATGGCCCCACCTATTCCTCAAACAAGGATTGAAATGTACACCCGCTCGGTGACACCATCCTGACGCTGGGTCGGAATTCATAATACTGCAAACGGCGACGTGTCTAAGGGGCGCAGGCTAGACGGCACGAATTATTGGAGATGTTGCCATGATCAGATCCGCCGCATTGCTTGTGTCCATTGCCGGGCTGGCAGCAGTCACGACGGGCGGTGCCCGCGCGCAAGAGACCGCGACCGGCCTTAATAGCGTGCAGAACATCGTGGTGATTTTTGCGGAGAATCGCAGCTTCGACAATCTCTACGGCTCGTTTCCGGGCGCGAATGGCTTGAGCAGCGCGGCACCGGAAAGCATGACGCAACTCGACCGCGACGGCTCTGTGCTCGATGTGCTGCCGCCTGTGTGGAATGGCTTGACCGCAAAGGGCGTGACGCCGGCGGTAACGCAGGCGCAGACGGAGAACCTGCCGAACAAGCCCTACGCCATCGACGACCCGGAAGGATTCAATATTTCGCTCGGCGTCATCACACAAAACATGGTGCATCGCTTTTATGAGAATCAGATGCAGATCAACGGCGGCAAGAACAACATGTTCGTCGCTTACGGCGACTCCGGCGCCATGGTGATGGGCCACTTCGACGGATCGAAGCTGCCGATGTGGCAGATCGCGAAGAAGTACACGCTCGCCGACAATTTCTTCATGGGCGCATTCGGCGGTTCGTTTATGAACCACATCTATCTCGTTTGCGCTTGCGTCGGGCACTACCCGAACGCCGACAA
>DASUKT010000282.1:0-16759 GCA_036278575.1 Pseudolabrys sp.
CGCCCCTTTGTTCAGCTCCTGCATCGAGATGAACAATGTGCGGATCATCGCTGCCGCTTCCGGCGAGCGTAAAATTTTCGCAAACCACCGCGACTCGACGCGTAGCGCCTGGTCCATCGGCAACTGCAAGCCTTCGTACACGACCTGCATGATCGCGCGCGCTGCCGGATAATTGTCATAGGTCTCGCGCCGGTAGATCGCGTTCGCCGGCGGAAAGACCATCATGCCGGCTTTGGAATAGACCGGTCCGCCCGGCAACCTGAAGCCTTCCGTGTCCCACGGCGCTTTCACCTTGCCGCCACTCAGGATCCATTCCTTTGCCGCTCTGATGAGATCGGCGGCCGGGACGATGGCATCGACCAGCTTCATTGCCTTGCCGCGATCGAGACGAAGCTGGTCTCCCTTGAGCAGCAGCTGTAATGCATCGGCGGGCGGCATCATGCGGGCGATGCGCTGCGCGCCGCCGGCGCCGGGAAAAAGGCCGATCTTGATTTCGGGCAACCCAATGCGCGTACGCGCATTCTCGGCGGCAATGCGGTGGTGGCAGGCAAGGCAAAGCTCGAAACCGCCGCCGAGCGCCGTGCCGTTGATCGCCGCCACCCAAGGTTTTCCGCACGTTTCGAGGCGGCGATAGACCTGCGACAGCTTGCGGCTTTCTTCAAACAGCATCGCGGCGGCAGCTTCTTCGCCTTGCGTTTTTGCCATGGCGTTGAACACGTCCATCAGCCGCTCGAGCAACGTGAGATCGGCACCGGCGCAGAACGTCGCTTTTGCGGAGGTAACGACCGCGCCTTTGATCGCCGCATCCGTTGTGACCTTTTCCACCAGCGCGGACAGTTCCTCGATCACCTCGACGTTGATCACATTCATCGTGCGCCCGACCATATCCCAGGTGACAAGCGCGATACCGTCTGAGTCGATGTCGAGGGTGAAGCTGGGCATGTCAGTCTCTCTGTCGCGCCGCGACCTATGATTTAGTCGGAGTCATTCCGGGACGCCGCCAACGGTCCGCGCGAAGCGCGGCCCGATGACAGGCTCTGCGGCGGACCGGAATCCATACTCCCGGCGCAGAGAGTATGGATTCCAGGTTCGCGAGCTTCGCTCGCGCCCCGGAATGACGCTTGGTATGCTTCGCGAGAAGATCTCAATACGGCCTGCCATCCTTGTGCAAATAGCGCCGTCCCGTTTCATCCCGCTCCATCACCAGATCGACATCGGGGTAGTGCACGCGCTCGGATTTCGCACGCGTGCCGACCTCGAAGTAAATCGCCACGCGATCGCTGCGATTGATGAGCCGATGCGCGTTGCCGCTGCCGGATTTGAAGCCAGCGGCGGCGCCCGGCCTGAGCACGATTTCGCCGCTATTCTCAGCCAGCACGAGCTCGCCTTCGAGCATGTAGATGAATTCGTCTTCCTGCTCGTGCCAGTGGCGCAACGCCGAGGCCGCGCCCGGATCGATGCGCGTGATGTTGACGCCGAACTGCGTGAGGCCAACAGCGTCGCCGATCGGCTGCTTGTGGCGGCCGCGGCATTCGGCCTGGAATTCGGCCGGATAAAACGTACCGCTGACAACCTTCACTTTGTCGATATCAACCTTCGGCATGCATCACCCGTTCAAACCCTCTCGATAATCGTCGCGGTGCCCATGCCCGCGCCGATGCACAACGTGATGAGTGCAGTGTTGAGGTCGCGCCGCTCCATCTCGTCGATCACGGTGCCGAGAATCATCGCGCCGGTCGCGCCAAGCGGATGGCCCATGGCGATGGCGCCGCCGTTGACGTTGAGCTTCGTGTTGTCGATGTCAAAGGCCTGCATGAAGCGCAGCACCACGGAGGCGAACGCCTCATTCACTTCGATTAGATCGAGGTCGTCAATTCTCATGCCGGCCTTCTTGAGCACCTTCTTCGTCACATCGATCGGCCCCGTGAGCATCATCGCCGGCTCAGAGCCGATATTGGCGAAAGCGCGGATGCGCGCACGCGGCTTGACGCCCGCCGCATTCCCCGCCTCTGCGCTGCCAACCAGCACCGCGGCGGCGCCATCGACAATGCCGGACGAATTGCCGGCGTGATGCACGTGGTTGATGGATTCGATTTCCGGATGTGCCTGCACGGCGACGGCGTCGAACCCGCCGAGCTCGCCCATTTGCACGAACGAGGGCTGCAATTGCGCGAGCGATTGCATCGTCGTGGTCGGACGCATGTGCTCGTCCTTGGCGAGGATCGTCAGGCCGTTGACATCCTTCACCGGCATCACCGAATTTTTGAAACGACCTTCGTCCCACGCTTTCGCCGCGCGCTGCTGGCTTTCGACCGCGTAGGCGTCGACATCCGCGCGCGAAAAACCGTATTTCGTCGCGATCAGGTCAGCGGATACGCCTTGGGGCATGAAATAGGCTTTGACCGCGATCGACGGATCGACGGCCCAGGCACCGCCGGACGCGCCGATGCCGACGCGGCTCATCGACTCCACGCCGCCACCGATCGCCATCTCGTGCTGACCCGACATGATTTCGGCTGCGGCGAAATTCACTGCGTCGAGGCCGGACGCGCAAAAACGGTTGATCTGCATGCCCGGAACGCCGTCGCCGTAATCCGCCGCAAGCACCGCCGAACGCGCGATATTGCCGCCAGCTTCGCCGACCGGATCGACGCAGCCGAGGATCACGTCATCGACAAGCGACGTATCGAGCCTGTTGCGGTCGCGGATGCCTGCCAGCACTTGCGTCGCCAAGTTGAGCGCCGTGACCTCGTGCAGCGAGCCGTCGATCTTGCCGCGCCCGCGCGGCGTGCGCACGTGGTCGTAAATGAAGGCATCGGACATTAACTCCTCCTCGTCATTCCGGGGCGCGCCGAAGGCGCGAACCCGGAATCCAGAGACATAGTCGAAGCGCTTCGCCGTTACTCTGGATTCCGGGTTCGCCGCTCCGCGGCGCCCCGGAATGACAGAGCATTCACAAACTCCGCGCGATCAGCAATTTCATGATCTCGTTGGTGCCGGCATAGATACGAAACACCCGCGCATCACGATACATCCGCGAGATCGGATATTCATCCATATAGCCATAGCCGCCGAATAGTTGCAGGCAGCGGTCGATCACGCTGCTCTGGGTGTCGGTCAGCCTATACTTCGCCATCGACGCCGTAACGGTATCGAGTTCGCCCTTGATGTGGCGCTCGACGCAGTGATCGACAAACACTTTGGCGATGGTCGCTTCCGTTTTGCACTCGGCGAGCTCGAATTGGGTGTTCTGGAATTCAATAATCGCCTTGCCGAAAGCCTTGCGCTGCTTGGCGTATTCGGCGGCAAGCGCGACCGCGCGCTCCATCATCGCCGCCGCATGCACGGCGACGATCAGGCGCTCCTGCGGCAATTCTTTCATCAGTTGATAGAAGCCCTGCCCCTCTTCCGGGCCGAGCAGATTTTCGGCGGGCAACTTCACGTCATCGAAAAACAATTCCGACGTGTCGGCCGAATCCATGCCGAGCTTTTTCAGCTTGCGGCCGCGGCGGAAGCCCGGCGCATCGTCGGTTTCGACGACAAGCAACGAGACGCCTTTCGCGCCGGCCGCCGCATCGGTCTTGGCGACGACCACGATCAGGTTGGCGTGTTGGCCGTTGGTGATGAATGTCTTGGAGCCGTTGAGCACATAACCGTTGCCGGATTTTTTCGCCGACGTGCGCACGCCCTGCAGGTCGGAACCGGTGCCTGGCTCGGTCATGGCGATGGCGCCGACCAGTTCGCCGGTCGCGAGCTTTGGCAGCCAGCGCTTCTTCTGCTCTTCGGTGCCGTAATGGAGGATGTAGGGCGCGACGATTCCCGAATGCAGCGGCGCGCCGAATGTATCGAAGCCGGCAAGCGACAGCTCGCGGTTGATCACCGCCTCGTGCGCGAAGGTGCCGCCGGCCCCGCCATATTCTTCCGGCATCGATGCGCACAGCAGGCCGGCGGCGCCCGCCTTGTTCCATACGTCGCGATCGTAGATTCCCGCTTCGTGCCAGCGATCGAGATGCGGCACGAATTCATCGGCGATGTAGCGGCGAGCCTGTTCCTCGAGCAGGACCAGGTCCTCACTCATCCAGGCCGGCCGCGGCAGATTGAGGGCTTCCATGACAGGGGTCCGCAAGCGATTCGTAACTGTAGCCACAATAAGGGCCGCGATACTGCCATGCGAGGGGCTGGCGGTGACAGCACACGAGGCAGGGTGCTACAGCCGCCTACGGCAGACCGGCTTTTATTCCATGATCTCAACCTTCACCGATCAAACCACGCCAGACCTGATCGATTCTCCGAGAGCGTGGCTGCGGCTCGGGATCGCAACACTATTCGGCACGATCGGCGGCGTCGGCATGTGGTCCGTGGTCGTGGCGCTGCCCGCCATCCAGGCGGAATTCGGCGTCGATCGTGCCTCCGCCGCTCTGCCCTACACGCTTGCCATGCTCGGCTTCGCCGCGGGCGGCGTGCTGACAGGGCGCCTTGCGGATCATTTCGGCATCGCAATACCACTCGCTGCCGGAACGATAGCGATGGGCCTCGGCTATATCGCAGTCGGCCATGCCGGAAGTATTTGGCAGGTCGCGCTTCTCCACGGCGGAATGATCGGGCTCGGTTGCTCGGCGACCTTCGGTCCGCTGATGGCCGACATCTCGCACTGGTTCGCACGACGCCGGGGCATCGCGGTTTCGATCGTGGCCGCGTCCAACTACATCGCCGGGACGTTCTGGCCGACAGTCATTCAGCATTTCATCGCAACCGACGGCTGGCGTGCCACGCATATCGGCATCGGTATTGTTCTGATGATCAGCATGTTGCCGCTCACGCTTGCGCTCCGCGCAAAAGCGCCGTTGCATCACGCAGCAGCAGCAGCGCATCGTCAGGCGGCGATGCCTTTTTCAGCCAACACATTGCAAGTGATTCTCTGCATCGCCGGCATTTGCTGCTGCGTCGCGATGTCGATGCCGCAAGTGCACCTCGTCGCCTATTGCGGCGACCTCGGCTACGGCGTCGCGCGCGGGGCGGAAATGCTTTCGTTGATGCTCGGCTGCGGCATCGTCAGCCGGCTGATCTCCGGCCTCATCGCGGACCGCATCGGCGGCGTGCGCACGCTGCTGCTTGGATCCCTGCTGCAAGGAAGCGCGCTGTTCCTGTATCTCTGGTTCAACGGCCTTACATCGCTTTACGTCATCTCCGCGCTGTTCGGGCTATTCCAGGGCGGCATCGTGCCGAGCTACGCCATCATCGTGCGCGAATACTTTCCGCCGCAGCAGGCCGGCACGCGCGTCGGGCTGGTGCTGATGGCAACGCTGGTCGGAATGGCGCTGGGCGGCTGGATGTCGGGCGCGATCTTCGACTTGACCGGCTCTTATCGGGCCGCCTTCCTCAACGGGCTCGGCTGGAATCTTCTAAATCTGACGATTGTTACGTTCCTGCTGGTGCGCTCGCGCGTCCGCCCGACGCTGCGCGCCGCCTGAAACGCTGCGGCACGCAAATGGTCAAAGCCGTTTGCGTGCCGCCGTCAAGAATAATGGCAAAACCGGGTAGTGCCGCTCCACTTGCATTAAGACGTCATGCGCGGGCTTGACCCGCGCATCCATCAAAAGAAAGCTTTCGTCAGATGATGGATTGCCGGGTCAAGCCCGGCAATGACCAAATGGCAACTCCAACTGGATATTACTCTATTTCTTCTGTTCCTTCACCGGATCCTTCACGTTTGGAATCTCGGCGATGTCGACATTGACCAGCTTGCCGCCGACTTTCTCCACCTTACGGATATAGACGGTCTGGATGATGTCGCGGGTGCGCGGGTCGATTGAGATCTCGCCGCGCGGGCTTTCCCACTTCATGCCTTTGGCAGCCTTGATAAGGCTCTCGCCATCCGCCTTGCCTTTGGTCTTTGCCAGCGCGGCGTAGATAAGGTGCATGCCATCGTAGGCGCCAACCGAGAAAAAGTCGGGATTACGTTTGAAATCCGCGTTGTACGCCTTCACGAACGCCGCGTTCACCTTCGACTTGTGGTTATAATCATAGTGGCCTGTCGTGAGGATGCCGAGAGCGACGTCGCCCATGCTCTTGAGCGCATGCTCGTCCGTGATCTCAAGCTGGCCCATGATGGCAATCTTCTTTGTATCGATGCCACGCTCCGCGAAGGCCTTTCCAAGCGCACCCGGCTGCGCGCCGCCCGGAATGAAGACGTAGATACCCTGCGGATTCAGATCCTTGGCGCGCTGGACATAGGCGGAGAAGTCCGGATTGGCGACCGCCATGCGTACCGAGCCGACGATCTTGCCGCCGCCTTCCTTGAACCCTTTCTGAAACCATTCTTCGGCATCGTGACCGGGACCGTAATCCGAGACCATCGTATAGGCGTTCTTGATTCCATGTTTGCTCGCCGCCCACTTGCCGAACGGATAGTTGAGCTGTGGAATGGTAAGCGAGGTGCGCGCCATGTACGGCGACTTGGTGGTGATGATCGCGGTTGCCGCATTCATCACGACCATGAATTTTTTCGCTTCCGCCGATATGTCGCCACCGGCGAGCGCATTCGGCGTGAGGCCAAAGCCGGCGAGAACATCGACCTTGTCGCGCGTGACAAGCTCCTGCGCGAGCCGCTTGGCGACCGCGGGGTTGATGCCGCCGGTATCCTTGCGGATGACCTCGATCTTCTTGCCCGCAACCTTATCGCCGTGCTGCTTCATATAGAGCTTGATGCCGTTATCCATTTGCGTCGCGATATCCGCAAACTGCCCGGAGTACGGGAGGATCAAGCCGATTTTGACGGTGCTTTGTGCGTGTGCCGACATTGCGCCGAACGAAAGCGCGCCAACGGCGGCAACCATGGTGATGATTCTTCGCATCGTAGTGTCCCTCCCTGTCGTCTTATTATTTTGGCAACGATAGCTGACCCCGTTTCAAGGGGTCAAATACATCCAACCTTTTCTGCCCACTTGGCCCACGGCGCCCGGTCCGGACCATGCTGCGCGCAATCGGCGAGACTCGCCGGCGTAAGGCCGCCCACCACAAGCGTTAACAATTACTTAGCAAGGCTAAGCGACGGTCAATAAATTTTGATAGAGCCGCTGCTGTGACAAAAGGAGCTTTACCGCTAAAGCCGGGGCAGCAGCGCCGGCCAACCCGCAACTTCTTAACCCCATATTTACTGTAGTTAGCAAAAAGTCGGGGCGTGGACTGAGGACCGCGCCCGTTTCTATCTGCCGTTAACACGTGCCGGTTCCACGCGAGCCATCAGGCTTTTGCGCCTCCACCGCGATTGTAGGTGCAAGGATGAAATTCGGCATTCCGTGGGGCACAAAAGGAAACCAAGCAGAGACTTTGGAGACCGCCGGCAACGCCACGCTGCGTCACAACGCCGACGACGACGCTCTCACGAATGCAATGGCACATCCAAGCATCGTGCCGGACCTGGGCGACAGTACGCGGCCGTCAAGACACCCCCGTGACCTGGGCAGGCTTGGCGGAATGACGGCCCGCTTCGACATCGACAAAGCCATTGCCGAGATTTCGGCGCGCCGCAGCAAGCTTGATGCCGAACCGATGATGCCTGCAGCTGCTTCGACTCCAGACCTGTCTGGTCTGGAAATTCAGCTGCGCAAAATCACTGATCAGATCGAAACGCTGCGCCGTCCTGCCATTGAAGAAGCCATTAACGCGCTGCGGGGCGAGATCCAGGACATCGGCCGGTTGCTTGCTGAAAAAACGGTGCGAACGTTCGAACCGCAATCTGGCGGCGGCGACACGACGTCCGGAAAAATTTCCGCCGAACTCCCGCAAGACCTGCGCAACGTGCGGCAGACCGAGGGCTGGCCGGAAATCAAGGAAGCAATGTCGAGCCTCGCTTCCAAGATCGACCTTGCCGTCGTGCAGAGCGATCCGGTGGCGCTCCAGCGCGTCGAGTCCTCCATTGCTTCCTTGCGCGAAACGACGAACCGGCTCGCTTCCAATGAGACGGTAACGAGGCTTGCCGATTGCCTGCATGCTTTGGCGCAAAAACTGGAAACGACGCACGGTGGCGCCGCTACAAATGCCGATGGCGGTGTTGCCGTCAAGCATCTCGAGGATCGCATCGCCAAATTGGTTGAGCGGCTGGATGCAGCGGATACAAAATTCAATCACCTCGAGGCGGTCGAACGCGGTCTTGCCGACCTGCTCGTGCACATCGATGCCATTCGCGCCGAGCGCGGTGACCGCTTGCATGCCGATCGCAGTAGTGGCGCCGCCGATGCTGTAGGAAAGGCACCCCTCACACCCAAACAGGCGGCCGCCGACGTAGCCACAAGGATCGCCGCTTCGGAAGCAGCGATCAGGGGTATTAAACCGAATGTTAGCGCCGAAAGCAGCGAGCGCTCGAATTTCATCGTAGCGGCGCGGCGCGCGGCACACGCCGCTGCTCAGGAGCCGGCCGTTCGAGCGAGGCCTGCGGAGCGCGATAAAACCCAGCCGGTGGACCGTTCCAAATTTACCCACCGGATGAAATCCATCCTCATCGCGGCATCCATTGTGGCCATCGTCATCGGTTCGCTACAGATTGCCGCCAAGGTCTTTCATTTCGGCAAGATGACGTTGTCGAGGCCACACGCTGCCCAAAACACATTGGGCCGTACGAGCAACGCGGTCGGCAGCATCACGCTCGACAACACGACGGCCACAGACGAGGCAAGGTCGCTTCTTTCGCGAACGGCGCCGTCGTCCGGCAGCATCGCGGCAGCGCCGGCTTTGGACCTGACAAATCCACAATCCATCATTGCCGCGCCGGCTCCGGCAGCAAAGGCGCAAGCGTCGACAGTCAAGATACCGTCAAGCGACATCACCGGCTCGATCGCGACCAGTCAGCCGATCGTGCCGCCGATTCCGATGCCGCCGCACGTCACGACGTCATCGACTCCAAGCGACGGCACATTGCCGGCTGCGATCGGCAGCGCCGCGCTCCGCAAGGCAGCCACCGATGGAAATGCCGCGGCCACTTACGAGATCGCAGTCCGCTATGCCGAAGGCCACGGCGTAACGGCCAACCTGGAACAGGCTGCGCATTGGTTTGAGCAGGCCGCCAGTAAAGGCCTGGTGCCCGCGCAATTCCGGCTGGCAAGCCTGTACGAGAAAGGCCGCGGCGTGCAAAAGGATTTGGCGCGGGCGCGGACGCTTTATCTGGCTGCCGCCGAAAAGGGCAACGCGAAGGCGATGCACAATCTCGCAGTGCTCTACGCGGAAGGCGTGGACGACAAGCCGGACTATGCCATGGCGGCACGCTGGTTCCTGAAAGCGGCAAACCACGGAATAGCGGACAGTCAGTATAATCTCGCGATTCTTTACGCGCGCGGTCTTGGCGTGGAAAAGAGCTACAGCGATTCATATAAATGGTTTGCCCTCGCCGCCAAGAAAGGCGACCACGAAGCTGCGAAAAAGCGTGACGAGATCGCGACGCGACTCGATGCACAGACCCTGGCCGCGGTACAGCAACAGGTAAAGGTTTGGCGTCCCGAGATCGAGCCGCATGAGGCGACAATGGTGCCGCAACCGGCCGGCGGCTGGGATGCGCAGAAAGCGGCTTCGCCTGGGTTAAAGGAAACGGCCCGGGTACCGGGCTGATATGTGGGACAGCCACAATTGAGGCGCCCTGCCGGCGACGTCTAGCCACCGGACCGGTCCGCTGTAATATCGGCGTAATACGCTGCTGAATTTGCGTCGGACGCGCCGGATCGAACAGCCACATCGGATGAGCTGCGGTCCGCGTGACCAGCCAGGACAAGCTACCTCACTGCCAGACCGGATCGCGCCGCGTGCAGATTTATCTTCCAATCGCCGATATGCCGGTGAACATTTTTCTCGTGTTCGGCATGGGCATCGCTGTCGGGTTCATCTCCGGCATGTTCGGCATCGGCGGCGGTTTCCTGATGACGCCGCTCTTGATCTTCATCGGCATTTCACCTGCGGTGGCGGTGGCGACTGTGGCAAGCCATATTGCCGCATCCTCATTTACGGGCGCGATTTCTTACTGGCGGCGACGCGCCGTCGATGTCGCGCTGGCGATGATGCTTCTTGCAGCCGGCGTCGTCGGCACGGCTACGGGTGTGTGGCTGTTTACCGAATTGCGCGCGCTCGACCAGCTCGATCTCGTCATTGGTATCTCGTACGTCCTTTTGCTCACGATCGTCGGCGCGTTGATGGTCAACGAAAGCTTGCATGCGATCGCCCGCGCGCGGCACGGCAAACCGCCGATGCTGCGCCGGCCGGGCAGCCACACCTGGCTGCACGGCCTTCCACTCAAGATCCGTTTCAAACGATCGAAGATCTACGTCTCGGCAATACCGGTATGGGCGATCGGATTCATCATCGGATTTGCCGGAGCGATTCTCGGCATCGGCGGCGGCTTTTTGCTGGTTCCGATGCTGATCTATTTCCTGCGCGTGCCGACCACGACCGTAATCGGAACATCCATGGTGCTGACCCTCATCACCATGGCGTTCGCAACGATCATGCACGCCGTCACAGATCATCTCGTCGACGCCGTGCTCGCACTCATTCTGATGATCGGCGGCGTCATGGGCGCTCAACTCGGAGTACGCGCCGGCCAGAAAGTCCGCAGCGAACGGCTGCGGCTGATGCTGGGATTGCTCGTCCTCGCCGTGGGATTGCGGTTCACTTACGAACTGGTCGTGACACCTGATGATCTCTTCTCCATTCGCCACGTGGAGAACGGGCTGTGAGATGGGCCACGGCCATATTGGTCATATTGAGCTGCTGCGCGCAGGCTATTGCCCAGGAGCGGCTGGTGATTTCGCTCTCGAACCAGCGCGTGGCGATTACGTCCAATTTCGCGGGCGAACATCTGGTGCTGTTCGGCACGGTGAAGCGCGAGGGCGATGCACCTCATCACGATCGCGGCTATGACGTTGTCGTAACCGTCACCGGGCCGAAGCAAACGCTGCGCACGCGCCGCAAGACGCGCGTGCTGGGGGTATGGGTTAATGTCGATTCTCGCGAGTTCGTGGGGGTGCCGGGTTATCTCGCAGTCCTTTCGAACAGGCCGGTCACAGAAATCGCCAATCGTGAAACTCTGCGCCGCCTTCAAATCGGCCTCGACAATTTTATCCTGCGCCAACACATCGGGCCCGATTTCGCCGATACGGTGCCAGACGACCCCTTCCGGCTCGCTTTCGTGCGGCTCGAAAACGAGCACGGGCTCTATGCTCAAGATGGTAATGCCGTCACTTTTCTCACGCCGGAAGTCTTTCGCGCGTCAATTCCGCTGCCATCCAATGTCCCGACAGGGGACTACAGTGTTGACGTGAAGCTGTTTGCGGACGGCAAGATGATCGCCCATACAAATACCGGCCTGGACATCATCAAGGCCGGCTTTGAGCAATATGTCGCCGACGCGGCCCGCGATTATGGACTGCTGTATGGCCTCGCAACCATGCTGATGGCGCTCATGACAGGCTGGATTGCGAGCGTCCTGTTCCGCCGCGATTAAGGTTCCGCCAGGAGCGATGCGAAATGTGGCTCGATCGGCGTGGAAATGCCCGGATCGAGCAGGCGTAATCGCGCACCGAAACCCAAAGCATCAAAGGCGGCGCGCAGGTCGTCGGCGCTTTGCCGCAGATGTTGCCAGCCTTCGAAATGCACCGGCACGATCGTCGCATTGGGAAACGCTTGCGCGGTTTCAATCGCGTCGTTCGTATCCATCGTGAGATGGAAGGGACCGCGCGTCTGCGCCGCGCCGGCAAAAACCAGGACAATTCCGGCATCATATCGGCGCGCAACTTCGGCAACGCCGTCAAACCAGACAGTGTCGCCGGTCACGTAGATTGGCGGTGTCCCGGAAATCGCTATGACAAACCCGATGACGTCGCCGGACAGAGGTTCGATGCCGGCCGGGCCGTGGCGCGCCGGAGTCGCGGTCACTTCGACGGAAGCGCCGTTTTGATTTTTCAATTTGACCGTCTGCCACGGCTCAAGCCCTTGCGCGTTACCTTTCAGCCGCTGCGCGCCTGCCATTGTCGTCAGGACGCGCGGCACCTGAGGCAAGAGCTCGCGCCCGGATTTGTCGAGATTGTCCCAATGCTGGTCGTGACTGAGCAGCACAGCATCGATCAAACCGATTTGCGAAATCCCAATGGCGGGCCATGATGTCTTCGAGAGCGTTACGTAGGGCAACCGATAGTCGCCCGGCGGATCGAATGTCGGATCGGTGAGAAAACGAAACCCGCCGGCCTCGATCAGTGCCGTCGGACCGCCAATCAAAGTGATGCGTGGCGCAATCATGCAGTCCTCCCACGATTGGTTTTGGACGGACGCGTCACCAGATAAATGCCGAGCACGACCGGAATGATCCCGACCAGATCCGACATCGCGACATGCTCACCCAGCAGGAGCCAACCCATCAGCATGCCGACCGGAGGCATCAGGAAGTAGTAGCTGCTGGCCGCCGTTGCGCCCAAGACCGTCAAAATCTTGAACCAGAGAAGGTAGGCGACCACCGAGACGACCAGCACCAGGAAGGCGAATGCCCCGAGCAGCCGCCAGCTCGGCATGACATCGCCGACGCTTTCGAACGTGAGCGCGAACGGCAAGGTGGCGACGCCGGCGGCAAGACTCTGGATGCCGTTACCGATCCAGAGACCGTCCTTGGGTGCGTAGCGCTTGAAGACGATCGTGCCGCCGACGAAGGAAATCGTCGCGATGATCGTGAGCACAATCCCTTGTAAGTGATCGCTCCCGGCGGACAGCCGGCTTTCGACGATGAAGGCGACGCCGGCGATGCCCAGCACAAGGCCAACGATTTTCGCCCATGTGAGACGCTCATTCAGCACGAGCGCCGCCACGACCGCGGTGATAATCGGATTACAGCTGAAGATCAGCACCGAGAGGCCGGAGGATATCGACAACAGTCCGACATAACCGACGCCGAGGTAGATTGCCTGGTTCGCGATCCCAAGCAGCGCAAATACCAGAACATCGCGACGCTTAAGCCTCCAGGAGGCGCGGCCTATGGCGGCAATGCCGAGCATCAGCGCGCCGGCGACAAGAAAGCGGCTGCCGAGCAGCAGAAGCGGCGGGCAATCGGCGATCGCCACCTTGGCGACCGAAAACGCTGACGTCCAAATCAGGACGAAGGCCGCAATTAACAGAACTGCCGGGGTCGATACGGCGCCAGAACGGGATGGCGAAACAATGGCTTGGGACATCGGGGTTTCCTTTCGGGCCCGATGTAGGCTTGACCTAATCTATTTGGAAATTAAATGATACAATGTCATCAAGTGATTTTGTAAATGGAGAGCGCGGATGCTCGACATCGATCTTCTCCGCAGCTTTGTTTCGGTGGTCGATGCCGGCGGCTTCACCCGTGCCGGCGAGCGTGTCCACCGCACCCAATCGACGGTCAGTCAGCAGATCAAACGCCTCGAAGATCTGGTCGGCCGCCCGCTACTGCAGCGAAACGGCAAGCAGGCGACGCTGACCGAGGAAGGCGAGCGGCTTCTTTCGTATGCGCGGCGCATTCTCGCTCTCGAACGAGAGGCGCGCGATGTGGTGTCCCGGCCTGCCGCCGACGGTATCGTGCGGCTCGGCATCCCGGAGGATTTCGCAGCCTATCGGCTTGCCGAAATGCTCTCCGATTTTCTGCAGGCGCGACCCACCTTGCGACTCGACGTTCGTTGCGGGCTGAGCGTCGCGCATCAACACGCGCTCGAGCTTGGCGAACTCGATCTCGCCTTGTTCAAACGCAACGCGGGCGAAGGGCAATGTATCGCGTCATGGCCGGAGGAATTGCGCTGGGTCACGAGCCGCAAGCGTCCGGTCGATCTGCGGCGCGATCCCGTGCCGCTTGCCGTTGCCGAGCAGGGCTGCCTTTATCGCAACCGCCTGATCCACGCGATCGAGGCTGCGGGGCGGAGCTGGCATATCGCCTACATGAGTCCGAACCTGGCCGGCATCCAGGCAGCCGTGTCCGCCGGGCTCGGCGTCAGCATCCTGCCCAAGATCGCCATCGCGCCGGAGCATCAAGTTATCGAAACGGAAGACTTTCCACCGATCACGAATACCGAACTCGCACTGGTAGCGGCGGAGAATGCAAGCCCGGCGACGCTGCGTCTCGGCGAGCTTCTGGCAGAATTCTGCGAAGGCTTGGGCGCGCGCAAAGCGGCGTAACGCGCGCGCCTAATCCGGCAGACAGCGTTTGGCCGTAAAGGAATAGAGCCTTCCCTCGCCGAGCATGTGCGCGGTGAAGGCAAACGTGCCGAATACCGACAGGAATGCCTGATCGCGCACGTTGAGTCCGCCGGCAAAGGCGCCGAATGCCGGCATCACCATGCGCGTCTTGTCGGCGGCGAAGCAACGGCGGCTTACCGCGCGCCCGCGATGCGCAACGCGCGCGACAGGATGCAGATGGCCGGCGATTTCGCCGTTCTGCCCGGTGGGCTCGTGACGGAAAGTGACTCCGTCGATCGAAACGGCGGCCTCGAAACTGCCGCCGATATTTTCCGCCGGATCGGGATCGTGATTACCGGTGATCCAGATCCATTCGCGCCCACGCTGGAGCGCAACAAGTGACGCCCGGTCGACATCGGCAAGGCGCCGGGGTCCTTCACCGTCGTGGAAACTGTCGCCAAGCGCGATGACACAACGCGGCGCATAAAACGTGATCAGTCGCGCCAATCGTTCCAGCGTCGATGCGGTGTCATACGGCGGCAGCAGCACGCCACGCGCTGCAAAGCTCGATCCTTTTTCCAGATGCAGATCGGCGACCGCAAGCAATCCCTGCTCCGGCCAGTAGAGCGCGCCAGCCGGGTCGGCAGTGAGAGGTACTGAAGCAATGGCGATGTCGTGCTTTTCTTTACCTCCCCCTGAAAGGGGGAGGTCGGACAGCGAAGCTGTCCGGGTGGGGGTCGCTACCAAGATGACCCCACCCCGGATCGCCGGAGCCTGTCATCGGGCCGGCCTTTGGCCGGACCCGGTGGGCGATCCGACCCTCCCCTTTCTGGGAAGGGAAAAAGAAAAGAACTCACTGCATCGCCTCCTTGATCAGCTCGTCGGCGGCTTCGGCCAGAAGCGAATCCGACGCTTCGCCATAGACCGTCTCACGGCCGATCTCCAGCATCACCGGAACTGCGAGCGGAGAAACATGATCCAGCGCCTTATGAATGATTCGCCCCTTCACGCGCGACAGCATTTCACCGAGGCGCTTGATGTCAAGCAGACCCGACGCGGCGTCGGCGCGCGCGGCGCGCAGCAACAGATGATCCGGCTGGTGCTTGCGCAAAACGTCATAAACGAGATCTGTCGAGATGGTGAGCTGACGCCGCGATTTCTCCTCGCCGGGGAACCGCCGCTCGATCAAACCGGCGATGATCGCGCAGGTGCGGAATGTGCGCTTCATCAATGCAGACTCGGCAAGCCACGCTTCGAGATCGTCCCCCAGCATGTCCTCGTCAAACAAGGATGCAAGCGAGAGCTCGCCGCACACGACGCGCAGGCCCATGTCGCCGAGACCCCAGACAGCCAATGCATATTCGTTGGCCACAAAGCCGAGCGGCTTCAGACGTGCGCGTTCGAGACGGCGCGTCAGCAGCATGCCGAGTGTCTGGTGCGCGAGCCGTCCCTCGAACGGATAGCAGACGAGATAGAATTTCGCCGCGCGCGGAAACGTTTCTACCAGCAAATCGCCAGCCGGGGGCAATAACGAGCGCCATTGCTGGATTTCCAGCCACTCGAGCACCTGATCGGGCAACGCGCGCCAGGCTTGCGGCTCGGCCAATATCTTGCGCACGCGTGCGGCGAGATAAGTCGACAGCGGAAACTTGCCGCCTTCATAGGTCGGCACTTTCGGATCGGTCGCCGTCGTGCGCGAGACATAGACTTCATCTTCGACCAGCGTTTCGTATTTGAGAATTTCTCCAGCAAAGACGAAGGTGTCGCCCGGCGACAAGGTCTCGATGAAATATTCCTCGACCTGGCCAAGCAGCTTGCCGCCGCGCGGAATGAGCGCCTTGCCGCCGCGCGAGCGCATCAGCCGCACTTTCAGCATGTCGGCTTCGACAATCGTGCCGACATTCATGCGATAGCGTTGCGCGACGCGCGGATGGGTGATGCGCCAGCGCCCCCCTTTGTCTTGTCTGATTTTGGCGAAACGCTCGTATGCCTTGAGCGCATAGCCGCCAGTGGCGACGAAATCGATTGCCGCATCGAGATCGGCGCGCGCCAGCCCCGCGTAAGGTGCGGCGCGGCGCACTTCTTCGTAAAGTTCATCGGCCAGAAACGGCGCGCCGCAGGCGCGTCCGAGAACATGTTGCGCCAGCACGTCGAGCGCGCCGGTGCGGAGCGGCGGCGTGTCCTGCGCATTCTCGGCCACGGCATCGAGCGCGGCGCGGCATTCCAGCACCTCGAAACGGTTGGCCGGCACCAGCATCGCCTCCGAGGGCTCGTCGAGCCGGTGATTGGAGCGGCCGATGCGCTGCATCAGGCGTGACGAGCCTTTCGGCGCGCCGACATTGACGACCAGATCGACGTCGCCCCAGTCCACGCCGAGATCGAGCGACGAGGTGCACACGATCGCGCGTAATTTTCCGCGCGTCATCGCTTCCTCGACCTTGCGGCGCTGGCCGACATTGAGCGAACCGTGATGGAGCGCGATGGCGAGATTGTCGTCGTTGATCTGCCATAGGGACTGGAACAGGAATTCCGCCTGGCTGCGCGTATTCACAAAGACAAGCGTCGTCCTGTGGCGCTTGATGAGCGCGTAGATGTCATT
>DASUKT010000283.1:0-9011 GCA_036278575.1 Pseudolabrys sp.
CCAACATCGTCGTCGCCAGCAGCCACGGAATGTGCCGGCCTGCGCCTTGCCTATGCATTTCAATCCACCACTTTGCGGGCAATTTTCTTTAGGCGATGCGTTGATGCGCGGTCGCTTGAGCCCCATGCCGCTCTTATTGAATGGCAAAATGTCTTGCAATATCAATGATTTATAGACGTTCTAATGTATCATTAGAAAGATTCGAGAACGCAGGCTAGGGCGCGAAAACCATTCGGTTATTTTTACGCGGCCGTTTTCGCGCACGGACGAAAAAAGTTGTGGTGCGCGAGGACACATACCGGATAGCGGCGCAGCAATCGGATTGAAAAGATACGCTTATGTTGCATCGTCGATCGTCGCCACGTTGTGACGATACGTCGCTTGCCGCACATCGATGCGTGATGACGCCTTGAGGCAATCGCGAGCTGCCGGCGGGACCTCGCCTGTCAGCGTGTTGGCGACGCGGAAACGCAGACCGCCACCAGCGGACTATCGGCCGCATTCGGGACGACGCCGCAGGAAACCGACTTTTCGGTGAGGAAGGTTGCCGGCTTGCGCGTTACGCCGCAGTAAGCGGTGACCAACACTTCGTTTTCGCCACACTGGGCAATGCACGCACCGTTACCGCAGCTTTGCCGGATGACCCGGACAGTGGAGGCGGGCCCCGGCGGTCCTTGCGGACCTTGTGGCCCGGCCGGCCCCGGAGGGCCGGCTGGCCCCGGTTGGCCTTTCTCGCCTTGCGGCCCGGGCGGTCCCGGATCGCCTTTCGGCCCTTGCTGTGGTTTTTGACCGCAGTTTGCGAGTGCGGCGCACAAGAAAACCGCAGTCAGCAGCCTTATAAATTTCATGTAAATTCTGCTAAGCTGAGCGCAGGGAATAGCTGTCTTGGACAGTTTAATGAAAGTATCAACTCCCGATAACGGATCGATCACGACCAAGTTCCTCAAATCTCATTGCGGCGCGAAACGACTTCTAAATATATTGGCGTCGGGGCGCATTTGCGCGGCGCGTGCTGCCGTTCAGCATAATCGGCCGTGACAGGATCGACATGCGCCGGCCCAAACTTATCTTCTTCACTGCGATCGTCGTCCTGATTGTCGGCGCCGCGTTTCTTTGGCTTCCAAAAGAGCCGCTGTTTGCCAAGCGTGCGAATCCACCCTCGACGACACGGCAGGCCATTCCGGTCACCGCGGGCACCGCCGAGTCGCAGGACGTGCCGATCTACACGGAAGGTCTGGGCACCGTTCAGGCGTTCAATCTTGTCACGGTGAAGACGCGGGTCGACGGTCAGATCACGCAGGTTTTTTTCAGGGAAGGTCAGGAGGTCAAGAAAGGCGACCGCCTTTTTCAGATCGATCCGCGATCCTACGAAAATGCGCTTCAGCAGGCCGAAGCCACCAAGGAAAAAGACGAAGCGCAACTGCAGTCGGCCAAGCTCGATCTGGAGCGTTTCGCGCAACTGCTGCCGCAAGGGTTTCAGACGCGGCAAAGCTACGATCAGCAGAAAGCGACGGTGGGCCAACTGCAGGCTACACTCAAGGCGGACGAAGCGCAGATCGCGACCGCGCGGCTTAATCTGGACTATTCAACCATTCGCTCGCCGATCGATGGGCGCACCGGACAGCGCGCCGTCGATATCGGCAACTTCGTGCAAACGTCGCAGAACGTCGCGCTTGTGACGATTACGGAGCTGAAACCGATTTTCGTCAGCTTCAGCGTGCCGGCCGAAAAGCTCGATGAAATCCGGAAAAATCAGACGCAACACCCGCTCCAGGTTGTCGCCTATGCCATGGACGACAAAACAGCGTTGACCGGTGGCGAGCTTACGCTGATCGACAATCAGGTCGATGTGACGACCGGCACGGTCCGCCTGAAAGCGCGGTTCGCAAACGCTGACGAGCGGTTATGGCCGGGCCAATTCGTCAATGCGCGCCTTATCTTGTCGACGCAGAAAAACGTCGTAACGGTCCCCGCCGAAACCGTGATGCAGGGGCCGAACGGCGCCTATGTCTATACGCTCAATAAAAGCAACGTCGCCGAGCGGAAGCAGGTCACGGTTGGCACGACGGAACAGGGCATCACCGTCATCGATAAGGGGCTCTCTTCAGGCGAGCGCGTTGTCGTCGAAGGGCAGTACAGGCTGACCAACGGCAGCAAGGTCAAAACCGGCAACGCACCATCCGCACCGGCCGACGAGCAAGCCGCCAGATGAACATATCGGAGACCTTTATCCGCAAGCCGATCGGCACGTCGCTGCTGATGGCGGGCCTCCTGATCTTTGGTATCGCGAGCTATCAGCTTTTGCCTGTCGCAGCTCTGCCGACGGTCGATTTTCCGACCATCCGCGTTCAGGCCAAGCTGCCGGGCGCAAGCCCCGACACCATGGCGTCTTCGGTCGCAACGCCGCTCGAGCAGCAGTTCTCGTCAATTCCGGGCCTCGCGCAGATGACGTCGGTCAGCGGGCTTGGCACCACGACGATAACCTTGCAATTCGATCTCAATCGCAACATCGATGGCGCGGCCGGCGATGTGCAGACAGCGATCAATGCGGCAAGCGGACTGCTGCCGAAAGACCTGCCGAGTCCGCCGACCTATAAGAAGACAAACCCGGCCGAGCGCTCGATCCTTATTTACGCCGTGTGGTCGGATGCGCTGCCGATCTATCGGGTGGACGACTATGCGTTTACCAACCTCGCACAGAAAATATCGACGATTTCCGGCGTGTCGGAAGTCGATATCGCCGGCGAGCAGCAGTACGCCGTGCATGTGCAGGTCAATCCGCTGGCGCTGGCTTCGCGCAAGATCGGGCTGGAGGACGTTCATAGCGCGCTCGCGGCGGCCACCACCAATGAGCCCAAGGGGAATCTCGAAGGCGAACGGCAGGTCTACACGCTCGATACCAACGACCAGCTCTTCAACGCCAAATCCTTTGCCAAGACCATCATCGCTTACCGCAACGGCGCGCCGGTACGTGTCGAAGATGTCGGCGACGCCATCGACTCCTCGGAATCCCCGCGCACCGGCGCATGGTTCGGCACCAAGCGGGCCGAACTGCTGCTGATCAAGCGGCAATCCGGCGCGAATACGCTGGAAGTCGTCGACAACATAAAGGCGCAGATGCCGGCGCTGCTCGCTTCGGTGCCCAAGAACATTCACGTCGAGCTTATGTCCGACCGCTCGCTCAACATCCGCGAGTCCGTGCGCGACGTCGAGATCACCTTGCTCATAACCATAACGCTCGTGGTGATGGTGATTTTTCTGTTCCTGCACAACGTGTGGGCGACGATCATTCCGGCCATTGTCGTGCCGCTTTCACTGGTCGGCACGTTCGGCGTGATGTACGTGTGCGGCTACAGCATCGATAATTTGTCGCTGATGGGACTGACGATAGCGGTCGGCTTCCTGGTCGACGACGCGATTGTCATGATCGAGAACATCGTCCGCTACCTGGAAAAGGGCGACCCGCCGTTCGAGGCGGCGATCAAGGGCGCCGGGCAGATCGGCTTCACCATTCTTTCCATCACGATCTCGCTGGTCGCGGTCTTCATCCCGCTGCTGTTCATGGCCGGCATCATCGGCCGCCTGTTCCGCGAATTCGCCATTACCGTGACGACGGCAGTGCTGGTGTCGGGGTTTATCTCGCTCACGCTGACACCGGTGATGTGCTCGCTCTTCCTTACGCGCGAAAGCACGCACGGGACCAACTTCGTCAGCCGCTGGTCGGAGTATCTCTTCGGACGGTTGGTGAGCGGCTATGACCGCGGATTGAAATGGGTGTTCCGTCATCAGCCGTTGATGCTGATCGTCACGCTTGCGCTCATCGTCGTAACGCTCGTGATGTACGTGGAAATCCCGAAGGGCTTCTTCCCGGAGCAGGACACCGGCTTCCTGTTCGGACAGGTGGAGGCGCGGCAGGACACCTCGTTTGCGCAAATCACCAAGCTTGAGCACCAGTTCGCCGATATCATCAAAGCCGATCCGGCCGTGTCCGGCGTCATGGGCTTTGCCGGCGCGACCGGCGGCAATTCGAGCGAGAACACGGCGCGCATGTTCATCCAGCTCAAGCCGCTGAGCGAGCGCGGCGTGTCGGCGCAGCAGGTCATTCAGCGCCTGCGCCCGAAGGCTGCGACGGTCAAAGGCGCGAAATTCTTCATGCAGGCCGGGCAGGACATCACGGTCGGCGGCCGGCTGACAAAGACCGAATACCAATACACGTTGACCGACACGGACGCGGACGAGCTCAACCACTGGGCGCCGATCCTGGAGCAGGCGCTGCAGAAGGCGCCGGAGCTGCAGGACGTGACCTCCGATCAGCAGATCGCCTCGCCGCACATCGCGATCACCATCGATCGAAACGCCGCATACCGTCTTGGCCTTTCTCTCTCGATGATCGATCAGACGCTTTACGACGCGTTCGGCGAGCGGCAGGTCGCGACGATCTTCACCTCCGCGCACCAATACAAGGTCATTCTCGAGGTGCAGCCGCAGTTCCAGAACGATCCCTCGGCGTTGTCGAAAATCTACCTGACCTCCGCGGCCGGCGCGCGCATTCCACTCAGCGCAATCGCGCATTTCTCGCATAAGGTTGAGCCATTGACGGTCAACCACCAAGGCCAGTTTCCCGCCGTGACGCTCTCGTTCAACGTCGCTCCCGGCTATGCCCTGGGCCAGGCGGTCGACCGCATCAACCAGATCCAGTCGGACCTGCGCACGCCGGTGACACTGCAAGGCACATTCCAGGGCACGGCGCAGGAATTCCAGAAGTCACTGACCTCGATGCCGCTTTTGATTCTGGCCGCGATCCTCGTCGTCTACATCGTGCTGGGCGTGCTGTACGAAAGCTACATTCATCCGATCACGATTCTCTCCGCGTTGCCGTCCGCCGGGGTGGGCGCGCTCATCATGCTCAGGCTGTTTCATTTCGAGCTGACCGTGATCGCCATTGTCGGCATCGTGCTGCTGATCGGCATCGTCAAAAAGAACGCGATCATGATGATCGACTTCGCGCTCGACGCAGAGCGCAGCCATGGCAAGAGCCCGATCGATGCCATTCACGAGGCGTGCCTGCTTCGTTTCCGGCCGATCATGATGACGACCATGGCGGCGCTGTTCGGCGGCTTGCCGCTCGCGATCGGCTTCGGCGCCGGCTCGGAACTGCGTCGGCCGCTCGGCATTGCGATCGTGGGTGGATTGATCGTGTCGCAGACGCTCACGCTCTACACGACGCCGGTGATTTACCTTTACCTCGAGCGCCTGAGCAAATGGATCGGGCGCAAGCGCCGGCGGCACGCCGAGCTTCCCGCGCCGGCGGAGTAGGCAAACATAAAGAGCCGGCCCGTCACAAACTGACGAGCCGGTTCAATAACAATCCGCCGCCTACTTCTTCAGCCGCTTCGCCGCTTCCTTGACGAGGCTCAGGTCGGCGTACTTCTTGATGTCGATCTTCTTCTTCACAAATCCGAGGTCGCGCACTGTGTCGACGTTGTGCTGCAAGGCGTCGAGATCGGGCAGCATGTTCGGATCGCGATAGTTGTCCTGCTTGGTGAACAGCCAGCCGAAGCGGCTCGCCGGCGCTTTGGTCAGCTTGGAAGCGATCTCGGCCGCGGCGTCGTGATTCTTCGGATCGATGTACCATTGCACCACGCGCAGCAGGTCCTCCATGAAATCGACCATGGCGGCGCGGTGCGCGTCGATAAACGACTTGCGCGCGGTGAACACGATCATTTCGGTCTTGCCCAACGCCTGGTCCTGCGTGAACAGCACCTTGCCGCCCGCCTTGAGCTTCGGATTGAGCGCAAAGGGCAGTACGGCCGGGACGAGATCGGCCTTCTTTTCCAGCAGCACGGCTGGCATGGTCGGCAGCGGCGCTTCGATTGTCGTATAGTCGCGCTTGTCTTCGAGGCCGTGCTTCTTGAGCATGGCGCGGATCGCGACGTCGACCGCGCTGCCGCCTGCGTTGCTGGCGACGACCTTGCCCTTGAGCTGTTCGACCTTGTCGATGCCGCTGTCCTTGCGCACGTAATACTGCTCGGTGAAATAACCGGGCACGCCGTCCTGGAATTCGTCGGCAATAACGCGCAGGTCATTCAATCCGGCGTTGTCGATGGCGATCGCGAGCGAGGAATAAGCGAGGCTTGCCACCTCCAGTTCGTTGTTGGCGATTGCCGTGATCATCGGCGGCGTTCCGTTGAAGTGAACGGCCTCGAACGTGTAGGACTTGCCGAGATGCTTCATCAAATCCTTTTTGTAAGCGACGATCGATCCCCAGTTGGCGAGCGGCGCCACCCAGGACATGCGGATTTTCACCGGCTCGGCGCTGCGCGCGGAGCCGAGGAGACCGAGCGCGAACAGGCCGGCCAGCGCAAGTTTTGCAAAGCGCATTTTTTCCTCCCAGTTGTCGCCGGGCTTGCATCTTGAGGGGGCAAGCTTCGCGGGCGTGATTGCCGAGATTGTCGGGCCTCCAACTGTTTTTGGCAAGCCGCCGGAGGCTTTTTGGCTACCGAATGGCGTTTTCAGGCCGTGGTCGGCGCGTTGGCTTCCGGGTGCCAGATCAACAGCCTGCGCCGGATCGCCGCCATGGCTTTGACGAGGACGTAGCCGACGACGGCGATCTCCACGATGCCGGCGAACACGCCGGTCGAATTGGCGAAACGGGACGCTGTCATCATCGCGCCGCCAAGGCCGTAGCCGCCCATCAGCATCTCGGTGACGACCGCGACAATCAATGAAATCGGCAGCGCCACCTGCAGGCCGGTCATGATCTGCGGCAGCGCCGCCGGCAGGACGACTTGCCAGAGCATTTCGCGTTCGCTCGCGCCCATATTGCGCGCCGACCAGATCAGTTCGCGCTCGACGCCCTGAATTGCGATGATGGTGGCCGCGACAACGGGAAAGATCGCGTCGAAAACGATCATGGTGATCTTCGAAACGTCGAAGACGCCGAGCCACAGGATCACGACGGGGAGAAACGCGATCTTCGGCATCGGAAAGCCGACCGAGATGATTGGATCGAAGAACCAGCGCGCGAGCACAAGCCGTGACATTGCCATTCCGAGCGCCACGCCGCCGGCGGCCGCAATGAAAAATCCGGCGAGCGCGCGGTAAAGTGTTAGGCCGGTGTTGATGGCGAGATCGCCGGAAACGCCGTCGCTCCAGATGCGCTCGATCACCTCGCTCAGGGCTGGCAGCTGGAAATGCGTCACCGCGCCGCTGCGCGCCAAGGCCTCCCAGAAAATCGCAAGCAACACGACCGAAAACACGCGTGCGCCAGCCCACGAGGCTGAGCGGACGAAGCGGATCGCCAGCTCGGGCAAAGTGGACAACCGATTGCGTCTCTCCGCGGGCGCGTGCGGGTCTACTGCCGCCATGACAGCATCCGTTGCATGAGCACGAGGTAAATCCGGTCGGCGGCAAAGCCGATGAAAGCGACGGTGAATACGACGGCATACATGGCGTCGTAATTGCCGTTGGACCCGAGGAAGCCGATCAGGTACCCGAAGCCGCGCCGCGCGACGATCAATTCCGACGACACCAGCAGGATAAAGGTGAGCGCGAGCGCGGTACGAATGCCGTTGAGCAATTCCGGCAGCGCGCTGGGGAGCACGACATCCCACAACACGCGCAAGCGGGTGGCGCCCATACTGCGCGCCGACCAGATCAAGGCCCGGTCGCTGCCGCGCGCGCCGTTAAAAGCGCCGAGCGTAACAGGCAGCATACAGCCGAGGAAGATCAGCAAAATTTTCGAGCCGTCGCCGAAGCCGAGCCAAATGACCGTGACGGGGATGAGCGCCGATTTCGGCAGCGGATAAAAAATCTCGACGATCGGCGCAAGCAGCACGTTGACGGGTTTCCACCACGCCATGCCGACGCCGAGGAGGGCGCCGATAACGATCGAGAGCGCCAGGCCCGCCGCTCCGCGATAAAGCGAGGACGCCGTATTGCCGATGAGCTCACCGTCGCGGATCAGATCGATCCACGCCTTGATCACGTCCGTAAGCGGCGGCAGCGCGGTCGTCGATACCAGCTCGAAATGTGCGACAAGCTGCCAGAGAATCGCGAGCAGCAGAAGCGGGGAGTAGCGCCATACGGCACGCGCCGCTTTTCCGAGCACTCCCGAGGTTGCGCCGTCATCCTGAGGTGCGAGCCGCAGAGCGGCGAGCCTCGAAGGATGATCGGCTTGCGCTGTCATCCTTCGAGGCCCACCTTCGGTGGGCGCATCAGACCGACGGTCTGAGTTGTTGCGGGCACCACTCATTTGTGCCCACCCTGCGCCTTGATCGCTTCGACCTTCACCAGATTCCAGATTTCATCGACCTTCTCGATGAAGCCTTTGTTCTTGAAGATGTCGGGATCGTTCTTGTCGAACTTGGTATCGACAATGGTCTTGATGCGCCCCGGCCGAGCCGACATCACAGCCACCCGGTCTGCGAGATAGACCGCTTCCTGCACGTCGTGCGTCACGAAGATCACCGTCTTCGGCGTGCGCTGCCAGATGCCGAGTAATTCGCTCTGCATCAGGCCGCGCGTTTGCGCATCGAGGGCGCCGAACGGCTCGTCCATCAGCAGAATTTTCGGATCGAAGGCGAGCGTGCGCGCAATCGCCGTGCGCTGCTTCATGCCGCCCGAGAGTTGCGACGGATAGCTGTCTTCAAATCCGTCGAGCCCGACCAGCTCGATGAAATGCTGCGCCAGCTTCTCGCGCTCGGCCTTCGGCATGCCCTGCCGCTCCAGGCCGTAGAGGATATTGCCGCGCACCGTTTTCCAAGGAAACAGCGCGAAGTGCTGGAAGACGATGCCGCGATCGGGTCCCGGCCCGCCGACAGGCTTGCCGTCGATCAGGATTGCGCCGGTCTCCGTCGGCAGGAATCCGCCGATGAGGTAGAGAAGGGTCGACTTCCCGCAACCCGACGGCCCGAGCAACGCGACAAATTCGCGGTTCGTCACTTCGAGTGAAACGTCTTCGAGCGCCAGCACGGCACGCCCGCGCGGCGGACGATAAAGGTGGCTGACGC
>DASUKT010000284.1:0-2194 GCA_036278575.1 Pseudolabrys sp.
ACGTGCCAGACCTTGTGCGCCTGTTTGACTAGCGCATCGATGACGTGCGGATTGCCGTGACCAAGGGCATTGACCGCAACGCCAGCGGTAAAATCGAGATAGCGGTCACCGTTTGTCGCGATCAGCCATGCGCCTTCGCCCCGCTCGAAAGCGAGGTCGACACGGGCGTATGTCGGCAACAGGTGCGAGATCACGGCTCTTATCGTCCATCGAACGGCCTTGGCTGCGCATGACTTCGTATGAGAAGCGGTACAACGCTTCGACTCCGCGCACGCCAAAATGAAATGTGCCGCCCCTCGGCGGCACGTTTTCATATTCTATTCCGGGGTCTTGGGCTGTCAATCTCCGCGGCATTTGGACTCATTTGTGCCGCAAGTGCCGATTCTAAAGGAAACCTGTTGGTAGTTGCGATACGGAGGCCGCTGAACGCTTGCAAAACGGACCGCATATTGTAGCGTTTTAGGCAGCTAGTACGACATTTCGTGCTGCGTACCGCCTTTTAGTTCAACTCAGCAGCAAGTGCGTTGGGCTCCATCGAGCCAGACGACGGGGATGGATTCCATTAATACCTTGAATACCCAAGGGGAAAGCCTGATGAGCTGGACCGACGAGCGGGTCGAGCTCCTCAAGAAGTTGTGGGCCGACGGGCTCTCTGCCAGCCAGATTGCCGCCGAACTGGGCGGCATCACCCGCAATGCCGTCATCGGCAAGGTGCATCGGCTCGGCCTCTCCGGCCGCGCCAAAAGTCCCTCCTCTTCCGCGCCGCGGCCGCGCAAGGCACGCTCGCCCGGCATGTTGCGCGTGTCGCGTCCTTCCATCCGCGGCAACACTGCGCTCGCCTATGAGTACGAACTGGAGCCGGAACCCGAGCTGTTCGAGATTCCGGTCGAGCAGCGCAAAACGTTGCTGCAGTTGACCGAGAAGACCTGCCACTGGCCTGTCGGCGATCCTGGAAGTCCGGATTTCTTCTTTTGCGGCGGCGAGACCGCCGGCGATCTTCCCTACTGCACGCATCATTCCCGCGTGGCGTTCCAGCCGGCCAATGATCGCCGGCGCGACAAGCGGCCCTATCGCGGCTGATCTTCGGCCACCTTGGCCGGCGCCGGTTTCTTTCCGATCGCCTCAAGTTCGCTTTGGATCGGCGCCGTCACTTCAACTTTTTCCGGCTGCTCGTCGGGGACGCGAACGCCCAAAGTAATCTCCCTCGCGCCAAGGACCGCCAACGCGACCACAAAGGGGCACAGGTAATAGAGCAAGCGAAACAGCAGCAACCCCGCCAGCAGTTGCTCCTTGTCGTATTGCCAGAGCGCCACCAGCATCGCGGCATCGAAAACTCCGAGGCCGCCAGGCGCGTGGCTCGCGAAGCCGAGCATCGTCGCCGTCACGAAAATGACAGCCATATAGACGAACCCGATGTTCGGCTCGTCCGGCAACAGCATGTACATCGCCAGCGCGCAGCAGCTGAGATCGAGGATTCCGATGCTGATCTGGATGAGCGTCGAGAACCCGCCGGGCAACTGCACTTGCCAGCCGCCTTTGCCGATGACGCGCGGAGCCGTGGATACCCAGGCGATATACGAACCGAGCGCCGCGAGGATGCCAACGGCGATGGCGCGATTGATCCAGATCGGCAACTGATCGATGGCCGATGCCGCCAGCGGCACATAAAGCACGCCGAGGCCAAGAACCGTCGCGTTGCCGAGCCAGAACGTCAGGCCGGCGACGAAGCATACTTTCGTCACATCGACAGCCGTCAGACCGTAACTCGAGTAGATGCGATAGCGAACGGCGCCGCCGCTGAAGGCGCTGGCGCCGACGTTGTGGCCGACCGAGTAGCTGGTGAACCCGGTCAAGGCGGCAATGCGATAGGGGAGCCAAGCAAAGCCGACCGTGCGCAAGGCAAACAGATCGTAGAACGTCAGGCTGGCATAGCCGACCACCACAAATAACAGCGCGAGCGCGATCTGGTGCGGCTTGGTCGCCTTCAATGCGGCGACGACCTCGTCGACATCGGTATTGCGTAACGTGTGGTACAGCACGACCGCCGCCACGGCGATGATGCCGAGGCTGAGCGTCATCCCGATCCGGTTCCAGCCGATCGTATCCCGAAAGAAACGTGCAACGGCACGCAGCACACTCACCATCCGTCACTCCGAATCGGCGCCTCGGACCGCACGATTGCCCCCGTGATCGG
>DASUKT010000285.1:0-23725 GCA_036278575.1 Pseudolabrys sp.
AATCAACAGAAAGCCCATGCCGCTCTGGCTCGAGCTGCCGATCATTTCCGCCGCAACCACCAGGATGATCGTCACCCCCATTCCGAGGTGCAGCCCCGCGAAAATGCTTGGAATGGCGGCCGGGATGACGATCTTCATCTGGATTTGCCGGCGGTTGGCGCCGAGGTCTCGCGCAGCCTTGATCAATCCCTGATCGGTCTGGCGAATGCCTGCATAAGTGCTGATGACGATCGGGAAAAAGGCCGTGATGGCGCTTATGACGATCTTGTAAACCTCGCCGGTGCCGAGCCAGATCACGAGCAGGGGGATCAGCGCGATCTTCGGCAGCGGGTAAAGTGCAGCAATCCACGGGTCGGCAATCCGCGCAACCATGCGCGACATGCCCATCAAAACGCCAAGCGTCACGCCGGTGACTGCGGCCACAGCAAAGCCTGCAAAAATTCGCAGTAGCGTGACGCCAAGGTTGAATTCAATCGAGCCGTTCACAATCATGCGAAACAAGTAAGTTGCGATGGAGCCCGGCGCCGGCAGGTAAATCGGCGCAATGCCGTGCCAGCGCACAAGCAGCTCCCATGCGAGCAATACGCCGATGACGACGAGCGCGGGCGCAATCTTTTCCACTATTGTAGAAAGCGTAACCTTGCGCGTTTTCATCTTGCTTCAAGGGCCATCGTCTGCTGCGCCATCGACGTCATCACTTCCTCGCGGATGAGATGAAAGGCCCGGTCGAACAAAGCACCAAACTTCTTCGAATTCACCATTTCGAGCGATCGCGGTCGCGGAAGATCTACCGGAAGGATTTCCTTTATTCGGCCAGGCCGTGCGGTCATGACAATGACTTCGTCGCCCAGCAGGATGGCCTCCTCGATGGCGTGTGTGACAAAGAGAATGGTCTTCTGCGTCCGATCGAACACCCCCAGTAATTCCTCCTGCATGACGATCTTTGTTTGCGCGTCGAGAGCCCCGAATGGCTCGTCCATCAGCATAATAGGGCGGTCCATGATCAGGGCGCGGGCGAGGGCGACCCGCTGACGCATTCCTCCGGAGAGTTGTCCCGGTAAGTGGCTCTCGAAGCCCATCAAACCGACTGATGCAAGCAAAGAACGCGCGCGGTCGTGCCGTTGCGACTTGCTGACACCCTGCACTTCGAGACCGAAAGCAACGTTGTCGAGGACGCTGCGCCAGGGAAATAGATTGAGGTTTTGCCACACCATGACGGAATCGGCCCCAAGCGGCCGGCTGATATCCGGCCGCGTTGGATCCACGACTCGCACGCTTCCGCTCGTGGCTGGTTCGAGGCCGCCGACGATCTGCACCAGCGTGCTTTTGCCGCAGCCGCTCGGTCCGAGCAGGCACGAGAAACGGTGAGAGGCAAAGCGATGGGAGAAACGATCGAGTGCGACAACGTCTGCACCGCCGCGGCTCGGCCAGACCTGTGTCACATCCTCGACGATTACATCCATTCTGGGTTGCCTTCTCGCTTCGAAAATCTTGATGTAACGTCGCCTGATGTCAAGGCATCTTGCCGCGCAGGAAGAGGACGTTTGAATGACCCAGGAAGAGTTATCCTTCATTTATTTTGCGGACAATTATCGCTGGTCGCATGGTCTTCTGATCGGACTGAATACGGCGCCATGGGGCGGCGCGGAAATCGGCGAAATCAACCGGATCGGCCTTCGGCTGAAAAATAACGTCGGCGACGATGATGCGTGGTTTCGCGAATGGGCGCGTGAGGCGCGCATCGTCGAAGATCGCGGCCGGCAGCGCATTGCGGAAGGTCACACGACGGGTGGGGCGCAATATCTCCGACGCGCCAGCATCTATTACCACGTCGGTGAGCGGTTTCTTCAGCCGAAGAACAAAGAGGGGAACGACGCCTATAGGCGCGGCGTGAACTGCCTGCGCGATGCGGCCAAATACCTCAAGCGGCCAAGGCTCGAGCATGTGGAAATTCCTTACGAGGGCACGAGCCTGCCCGCGATCTACGTGCAGGCCGAGCCGGCGAGCCGTTCAGGCAAGGTGCCGGTGATGGTCTTCTTCGACGGGCTCGATGTCACGAAGGAGATTCAATACTTCAAAGGCATCGCTGATCTGGCGTCGCGCGGCATCGCCTGCCTGATTGTTGACGGTCCGGGCAATGGCGAAAGCATCCGCTTTCGCAATCTCTACCTGCGGCCCGATACTGAGCACTATGCGACTCCGGCTTACGAGTATTTGGCCGCGCGGCCGGAAATCGACGCACGCCGCATCGGCGTGATGGCCATCAGCCTCGGTGGTTATTACGCGCCGCGCGCGGCGGCTTTCGAGCAACGCTTTGCCTGCTGCGTCGCCTGGGGGGCGCAATGGGACTATCAGAAAATCTGGCGCGATCGCTTCGACCGCATTGCGCGATCGGAGACGCCGTCACTTTCTGTGGCCTCGCATCACATCATGTGGGTGCTAAATGCCGCCTCACAGGACGAGGCGCTGAAAAAGCTTGAGCCGTTCAATCTCGATGGAGCCGTGCAAAGGATCACATGCCCGTTCCTGATGCTGCACGGCGAAGGCGACGAGCAGATTCCCCTTGGCGAAGCACAAAAATGCTTCGATGCGGTCGGATCGAAGCAGAAGACGTTCAAATTATTCACGCGTGAGGAGGGCGGCTATCACCACTGCCAGATCGATAATCAGAGCATCTGCTCGGCCTACATGTGGGACTGGCTCGAACAGGTGCTAAAGCCGGCGCAATGAGCATGATCCACCCGCGCTGAAGCATACTCCGCTCATCCCCGCGCAAGCGGGAATCCAGGGGGCCACATGGCAGAGCTGACCGTTTGCCTTGGACCGGGGGTGAGCGGTGAGGGTGTCAAGCTGCGCCGGCTGGACGCAGCACCATTCCCGGAAGAACTCCGCGAACCGCCCTATTGATTGACCTTGATATTGTTGTCGCGAATGACCTTGCCCCAGCGTGCGATCTCGCTTTTCAGGAACGCGCGTCCGGCCTCCATCGAGAGCTGATTTTTCGGAAAGGCGTCGAAGCCCTCGACTTTCCAGCGCTTGACCAGGGCCGGATCGGCAACGACATCCTGCAGCGTGGCGTTAAGCTTCTTCAGCACCGCAGCCGGCGTCTTGGCCGGCGCGAAGATTGCCTGCCAATAGATGATATCGAATTTCGGCCCGAGCTCCGTCGCGAGTGGAGCAGCCGTGGGCAGGTCTGCCAGTTTCTCCTTCGATGTCACCGCATAGGCTTTCAGCTTTCCCGCCTTCACCTGCGGCACGGCGGCCTGCGGCGTGGCGATGAAAAGATCGACGTGGCCGCCCAGAAGGTCGTTCATGGCGGGTGCGGAGCCGCGGTAAGGAATCTCATCGATTTTTGTTTTCGTTTCCTGCGCCAGCAGCGTCGTCGCAAGATGGCCCGTCGCACCGTAGCCGGGGATCGCCGCCTTCAAGGTCTGCTTCTTCATGAGCGCCAGCAGCCCCTTGAAATCGTTCGGCGCAAGCGTATTGCGGCCCAGAAGCACCAGCGGGTTCTTGTTGACCAGCATGACCGGCGTCAGGTCTTTCTCGGTATCGAACGGAAGATTCTTGTAAAGCGTCGCGTTCGCCGAAATCTGCAAGTTGTGCAGCATCAGCGTGTAGCCGTCCGGGTCCGCCTTGGCGAGCTTGTTGGTTGCGATGATCGTGCCTCCGCCGGTGACGTTCTCGACGATAACGTTCTGCTTGAGCCGGTCGGAAAGTCCCCGCGCGATCTCGCGCGCGGTCGTGTCCGTCGGCCCGCCGGCCGGATAGGGCACGATGATCGTGATGGTTCGGCTTGGGTATTGCTGCGCGGACGCCTGAGCTGCCAGGGCAAACAGGCCGAGCGCGGCAAAGGTGATCGCAGCGAGACGCTTTATCATTGAATCCTCCCCGTTTTTGGTGTTTTGCGGCAAGCTTACGCTGAGGGAATGACCGGCAACAAGAGGTAGGGCTCCTTGCCGGTCGTAAAATGCAGTGTATTACGGCAGGCGAAGATTGCCGGCGGCCGGTCCTCGGAATCGATGTGCAGGAAGGGCCCGACGCCTTTCATCGGGTAGGGCGCATTCGGAAGGGCGATGTCTTTCCCGTCCACCTCATAGTCCTTGCCGCGCACCGTCAGCGCGAAGCGGTAGCCGGCCGGCACCACGATGCTCGTCGGCAAAATCTCGACATCGAGTTCGACCGGCTCGCCCGGCTTGAGCGGCCAGGCTTCGTCATGCGTGTGCCATGGCCGGTAGGGCAAGGACTTCTTCGGATCGAGCTTGCGGTGCGAGGCGCGCAGCCAGCCCAATCCGACGGGTGTGCGCGGGTCGTTGGTGCCGATGAAGGTGACTTCCTTGCCGGCTGGATCGAACACCCGCAGCGCAAGAAAAATGTCTGCGTCTGTGGTTTCAGAGGCCAGCCATAATTTCGCGGCCACCGGCCCGGTAATCTCGACCGGCTTGGCAAGCGGCGCCGTGCTGAAGGTGAGACCATCGCCGGTCGTGTCGTAACTCACGGACGCCGTAACCTTCGGTGTTTCGGTGCTCAATCCTTTCCCATCCGGTTGCAGGAAGTATTTCGTCCACTGCGTGCGCGCGAGCGGCCATTCATTTTCGGCGCGCAAGACGAATTTCTCGCCCGGATGACGGATATTGAGGGACACACGCGGCTGCTTGTCCCAGCCGGTCTCTTCGCCCTTTAGAAAATGGCCGAAGAACTTTCTTTGCAGCGCATCGCCGTAATTGCTGTAGAAATGCGTGAAGTGGGTATCGCCGTGCACTTCCAGCCATTTCTGCTTCGAGCCGGCGGCGAGCCATCCTTCGAAATTGCCGCGCGTGTGCAAGCCCATGCCGCCCCAATTGGCGGCCGAAAGCAGTGGTGCCGTGATCTTTGAGAAATCGGCCCTGCGCGGCACGTAATCCTTGGTATCAAAGTGCTCGCGCTTGGCGCGTCCCGCTGAGTTGGCACGGTTCTTGGCAAGCTCTTCTTCGGACAACGTCTCAGGACCGGCGACCAACTCGCCGGTGACGACGCTTTTTGCGCCGCGCGTGCCGACGCCGTGCTGCATGCTCACCACCTGGCGCGGCCACCAGCTGTTGAAGAAATCGCTGAGAATGCCGCCATGCCGGCACAGCTCACGGTAATAATCGGACGCACCTTCCCAGACGCAGAGTGCGGCCAGATGCGGCGGGTTGAGTTCGGCGACTTGCCATTGGTTCATCGAGTAATAGGAAATGCCGTGAATGCCGACCTTGCCGTTGCTCCACGGCTGCGTGCCGGCCCATTCGACACAGTGATAGATGTCCTGCGCCTCGCGCGGCGACCACACGTCCATGTATCCCGGTGAGCGGCCGGCGCCGCGTGAATCGATGCGCAGGCAGATGTAGCCGTCCGGCACCCATTTTTCGGGATCGACCAGCTCCCAGTTCTGGTACTTGTTACTCGACCCTTGCAGCACCTCGGGCGCCGCTTTGGTCACCCGATCCCAAGCACTCTTGTAACCTTCCTGAAACGACAAGCCCTTGGCATAAGGGCCGTAGCTGAGGAGGACCGGATATTTGCCGCCGTCGGTGGGCCGATACACGTCGCCGCGAAGGACGATGCCATCATCCATTGGGATCGGAACGTCCCAGTCGATTTGCATGCCGTCGCGAATTTCACTCTTCATTATGTCCATGATGGGAGACCTGACAGTGGCGGGTTTCTGGTACGCCTATCATTTCGCGAAATCGGCGCGATTGTCGAGTGTGCGTGCAAGGGCGCGACCGCGCCTGTTTACGCAACAGGCTGCCGGCCGATTTCGATTAAACCGTTTAAAAATCTATTGGACGTTGATCGTTGCGCGTTTGGCGCCCGGGCGTGAAGCCTTCTGTGAGGAGACAAGGTCGTTCACGTCCTGCGGTCGCACGAAAATCCGCTGCAATGCGCGCCGTTCGATTGGCTTCTGCAAAACCGGGACGCTCGCATAGCGCCGGTCGATGCTTTCCGACCCATAACCCGTAGCAAAAATGAAAGGCACGCCGCCGCTGGTCAGAATGTCGGCCAGCGGATAGACGAGTTCGCCGCCCAGATTGACGTCAAGAATGGCGGCATCGATGTTGCCCTTCTTCAACGCCGCAACGGCCTCACCCACTTTGCCGAACGGGCCAACCACTGAAAAACCAAGCTCCGTCATGACGTCGCGAGCCGCCATCGCAACCAGGGCTTCGTCTTCCACAACCATGATTCGATTACCGGTGATGACGAAATCGGGTTCGTCTCCGGTTGCGCCGTTCTCGATGAGTTTGCTTCCATTTTGGACGGCATCCGGCGGGCCGATCTTGTCGCTCATGGGGACACTCAACGTGCATCGGAGACCTTCCGATCGCCAGTCAAAATTCGTCTTTCCACCGAGCTGGCCTTGGATGCTGGCGAGGATAATTCTGGTGCCAAAGCCCGGCGCGACAGGAGCTTCCGTCTTCGGACCACCGCTTTCCGCCCAGTGAAAAACGAGATTACCTCCCTCAACGGTCCAGATCAGTTTCACGCGTCCGCCGGCTGTCGAGAGAGCGCCGTATTTGGCGGCATTGGTTGCCAGTTCGTGCAGGGCGAGCGCGAGGGTTTGCGCCTGTGCGGGTTGCAGTAGCACCTTAGGCCCTTCGATGACGATCTTGTCGGAATCGCTTGTCTTGAACGGCAAGAGTTCTTCTTCGACCAATCCTGCAAGGTCGGCGCCTTGCCAGCGCGCCAGCGCCAATACGGTGTGCGCGCGCGAAAGCGCTTTGATGCGCCCTTCGACCGCGTCCACGTAGTTTGAAACGGAGCTCGCACGGGTCAGTCGTATGATCGACTGAACCAGCGCCAATGCATTCTTTGCGCGATGATCGACTTCGCGCGCAAGCAGAACTTGCCGTTCTTCGGCCTCCTTACGGTCGGTAATGTCGACGGTGACACCGCTGATGCGAACAACCTCGCCCTTCGCGTTGAGGGTCGGCGCCGCGGTGCCAAGGCACCAACGCACCTGGCCGTCGGCGCGGCGAATGCGGAACTCCGCCTGCTGAGCCTGCGGATTTTTGAAAAGTTTTTCGACCGAATTCTGCAGCGTCTCCCAATCGTCGGGATGAATGAGAGCTCGCACGTTTTCGGCCGTCACCGCGAACGCCTTCGGATCGACGCCAAAAATACGGTGCTGTCCCTCGTCCCAAAGGCAATCACTGTGCGTGCGATCCCAATCCCATGAGCCCATGCTGCCGGCGACCAGCGCAAGGCCGCGACGTTCTTCGCTCTGCAGAAGGCGGGCGGTTGACGCTTCCAGTTCGGCCGTGCGCGCCGCCACGCGCTGCTCGAGTTCGGCGTTGAGCTGCTCGAGTTGGCGGGTCTTGCGGTAAAGCTCGACAAAGACCTTTACCTTGGCGCGCAGCACCTCCGGAATGACCGGCACGGGCACGTAGTCGACCGCGCCCATTTCGTAGCCGCGCAAACGGTCCATATCCGACAAGTGGATCGCGGAAATGAAGATCATTGCGGTTTTCTGGAAGCGGGGGTGCTCGCGGATCATCGCGGCGAGCTGAAAACCGTCGAGATCGGGCATGCACACATCGACGAGAACGACGGCGACTTCCGATTTGAGCAGATGCTCGAGCGCCTCGCGTCCGGAAGACGCTTTCAGCAGATTTTCGCCAAGATCGTGCAGGATAACTTCATAGCTGAGCAGCTTTGCCTGCTGATCGTCTACGAGCAGAATGTTGACTTTGTCGTCCGGGGTCATTGCGTTGCTCCGGTTTCAGCGGTGCAGCCAGGCGCGCAAGACGGAAAGCAACTGTTCCGTATTGACCGGCTTTGCCAGATAATCGGAGGCGCCTGCCTCCAGGCACTTCTCGCGGTCGCCTTTCATCGCTTTTGCCGTCAGCGCGATAATGGGCAGGCGACGGAACGATGGCTTTTTCCGGATCGCTTCCATCGTCTGATAGCCATCCATTTCCGGCATCATGATGTCCATAAGCACGATCGCGAGCTCGGGCGTGGATTCGACCAGTGCAATGGCCTCGCTCCCTGTCGTGGCGGTAAGGACGTTCATGCCGCGCCGCTCGAGGACGCTCGAAAGCGCGAAAATATTGCGCGCGTCATCGTCGACGAGCAACGCCGTGCGGCCGACAAGGTCCTCGTCGGAGCCGGTGAGCCGTTCGAGCATGCGTTGTTTCTCGATCGGCAGATCGGTCACGACGCGATGCATGAAGAGGGCGGTTTCGTCGAGCAGGCGTTCCGGTGATTCGACGCCCTTGACCACGATGCTGCGCGCCATCGTGTGGAGCCTGGCATCTTCCTCCGCCGACAACTCGCGTCCGGTGAACACAACAACGGGAACGTCGGATACCGCCGCGTCGTCGCGCAGCTTTTCGAGCACCTCAAAGCCCGACATGTCCGGAAGACGCAGGTCGAGCACCATGCAATCGCAAGCCTGATCGTGCAAAGCAGCGATGGCATCCGAACCGGTGCCGGTCGTGACGATCTCGATGTCGTCGTGTGCGAGCAACTCGGAGATGCTCATTTGTTCCGCCGGATTGTCTTCGACCACGAGCAATCTCTTTCGGCGTGGCTTCGCGTATTCCTTGATTTTCGCCAGCGCGGCTTCCACGCCTTCCGTGGTTGTCGGCTTGGTGACGAACGAGAAGGCGCCGCTCGCCAGCGCATGCTGACGGTCTTCGTCGAGGGTAATGATCTGAACGGGTATGTGACGCGTCAGCGGGTTTTGCTTGAGCTGCGTCAACACCGTCCAACCCAACATGTCGGGCAGGAACATGTCGAGCGACACGGCGCTCGGCTGGAACTGCTTCGCCAATTCAAGCGCATCGACACCGCGCATGGCGACAAGAACCTTGAAACCCTTGTCGTGCGCCAGATCCATAAGGATGCGCGCGTAATGCGGATCATCCTCGACAACAAGAAGGATCGTGTCGCCGGGCTCGATCTCGCCGCGATCGTCCGGAATGCTTTCGGCGGTGCGTTCGTTGGCCGCTGCGACCAGCGCCGCGCTCGATTGCGCCGCTTCCCGCGCCGTTTCGATCGGGGCACGAACGACGCTCGAGGAGCCGATATACTTGACCGGAAGATAAAGAATGAATGTGCTGCCCTTGCCGGGCGTGCTGCGCAACTGAATTTCGCCGCCCAGAAGCTGCGAGAGTTCGCGGCTGATCGCGAGACCAAGCCCGGTGCCGCCGTATTTGCGGCTGGTCGAAGCATCCGCCTGCTGGAACGCCTCGAAGATGATCTTCTGCTTGTCCAGCGGGATGCCGATGCCGCTATCGGAAACCTCGAATGCGACGACGGCGGGCGCCTGATTGAGAACGGGATGATCCTCGCTCCAGCCGTTGAGAACGGCCGAGACGTTCAGGCGTACACCGCCTTGCTCGGTGAATTTGAAGGCGTTCGACAACAGGTTCTTGAGCACCTGCTGCAATCGCTTCGAGTCGGTAAAGATGCTGCGGTTGAGATTGGGATCGATATCGACGCCGAATGAAAGCTGGCGGTTTTCCGCTTCATGACGGAAGGGTCGCGCGATCGCCTCGCAGAGATTGTTGAGGAACACTTCCTGGACATCGACGGTAACCGTGCCGGACTCGATCTTCGACAGATCGAGGATATCGCTGATGAGATTGAGCAGGTCGGTGCCGGCGCCGTGGATCGTACGCGCGAATTCCACCTGTTTCGATGCGAGATTACCGTCCGGGTTTTCCGCGAGTTGCTGGCCAAGGATAAGGATGCTGTTGAGCGGCGTGCGCAGCTCGTGCGACATGTTGGCCAGAAACTCGGATTTGTATTTCGACGTGAGCGCAAGCTCCGAGGCTTTTTCTTCGAGTGCGCGGCGGGCCTGCTCGATTTCCTGATTCTTCCGCTCCACCTCGACGTTTCGTTCCGCAAGCTGCTGCGCCTTCTGCTCGAGCTGCTCATTGGTTTGTTGCAGCTCGCGCTGCTGCGTCTGTAGTTCGGCGGCGAGTTGCTGCGATTGTTTGAGCAGGCCTTCCGTCTGCATCGTCGCTTCGATCGAATTAAGAACGATGCCGATGCTGTCGGTGAGTTGCTCGAGAAATGCCGCTTGCAGCGTGGTGAATTCCGACACGGAGGCCAATTCTATGACCGCTTTCACCTGGTTTTCGAAGAGGACCGGCAGCACAATAATGTTGCGCGGAACGACCTTGAAAAGCGCTGAGCCGATCGGAACCGCGTGCGTCGGCAATTCCGTGATGAGCATTTTGCGTTTGTCCGCCGCGCATTGGCCAATCAGGCCTTCGCGAAGGCGAACGTACGTTGCATGACCGTTGGCGCCGTCGTCGGCATAAGCCGCCAGAAGACGCAAATTTTCGAAATCGTCGCTGTCGAGCTGGTAGATGACCCCGAGCTGCGCGTTGACGAGCGGTGTAAGCTCACTGAGCAGCAGACGGCCGACGGTGGCGAGGTCACGCTGGCCCTGCAGCATGTTCGTGAAGCGGGCGAGGTTGGTCTTCAGCCAATCCTGCTCGGTGTTGCGATCGGTCGTGAGCCGCAGGTTGTCGATCATCGTATTGATGTTGTCTTTGAGCTCGGCCACTTCGCCGCGCGCATCGACCTGGATCGAGCGGGTGAGGTCGCCTTTGGTGACGGCGGTTGCCACTTCCGCGATTGCGCGCACCTGGTTGGTGAGGTTCGCGGCCAGCAGGTTCACGTTGCCGGTCAAGTCCTTCCACGTGCCGGCGGCGCCCGGCACGTTGGCCTGGCCGCCAAGACGGCCTTCCACGCCGACCTCGCGCGCCACGGTGGTCACCTGGTCGGCAAAGGTCGCGAGCGTGCCGGTCATGTTGTTAATGGTTTCCGCGAGCGCCGCGACCTCACCCTTTGATTTCACGGTGAGATTTTGCTTGAGCTCGCCGTTCGCCACCGCGGTCACGACCTTCACGATGCCGCGCACCTGCTCGGTGAGGTTGGCAGCCATGACGTTCACGGTGTCGGTCAGGTCTTTCCAGGTGCCGGCGACGCCGGGCACCTCGGCCTGTCCACCGAGGAGGCCTTCGGTGCCGACCTCGCGCGCGACGCGCGTGACTTCGGAGGCAAAGCCGTTGGGCTGATCGACCATCGTGTTGATGGTGTTTTTCAGTTCGAGAATTTCACCCTTCACGTCGACGGTGATCTTGCGCGAGAGGTCGCCGCGGGCCACGGCGGTCGTCACCTCGGCGATGTTACGCACCTGCGTGGTGAGGTTCGCGGCGAGCAGGTTCACGTTGTCGGTCAAGTCCTTCCACGTGCCGCCGACGCCCGGCACGACGGCCTGGCCGCCGAGGCGTCCCTCGGTGCCCACCTCGCGTGCGACGCGCGTCACTTCTGCCGCGAACGAGCGCAGCTGTTCCACCATCGTGTTCAGCGTTTCCTTGAGCAACAGGATTTCGCCGCGCACGTCGACGGTGATCTTTTTCGATAAGTCGCCGTTGGCGATGGCGGTCGCCACCTCGGCAATGTTGCGGACTTGCGCGGTCAGATTCGACGCCATGAAGTTGACATTGTCGGTCAGGTCCTTCCACGTGCCCGCCACTTCCGGAACCTGCGCCTGGCCGCCGAGCTTGCCCTCGGTGCCGACCTCGCGCGCGACGCGCGTCACTTCGCCGGCGAATGCGTTGAGCTGGTCCACCATCGTATTGATGGTGTTCTTCAGCTCGAGAATTTCGCCCTTCACATCGACGGTGATCTTGCGCGAGAGGTCGCCACGCGCCACGGCCGTCGTCACCTCGGCGATGTTACGGACCTGCGCGGTGAGGTTGCCCGCCATCGAGTTCACGCTGTCGGTCAAGTCTTTCCACGTGCCGGCGACGCCGGGCACGTTGGCCTGGCCGCCAAGACGGCCTTCAGTGCCGACTTCGCGCGCGACGCGCGTCACCTCGCCGGCAAAGCGGTTGAGCTGATCGACCATCGTGTTCAGCGTTTCCTTCAACTGAAGGATTTCGCCGCGCACGTCGACGGTGATCTTGCGCGAGAGGTCGCCGTTGGCGATGGCGGTCGCGACCTCGGCAATGTTGCGGACCTGTCCGGTCAGGTTACCCGCCATTGAGTTCACACTGTCGGTCAGATCCTTCCAGGTTCCGGCGACACCCGGCACCTGTGCCTGGCCGCCAAGCTTGCCTTCGGTGCCGACTTCGCGCGCGACGCGCGTGACTTCGGAGGCAAACGAATTGAGCTGGTCGACCATCGTATTGAGCGTATCCTTCAACTGAAGGATTTCGCCCGAGACCGTCACGGTGATCTTTTTCGACAGGTCACCTTGCGCCACGGCAGTTGCAACTTCGGCGATGTTGCGTACCTGGCCGGTCAGGTTCGACGCCATCGAGTTGACGTTGTCGGTCAGGTCCTTCCACGTGCCGGCGACGCCGCGCACCAGCGCCTGGCCGCCGAGTTTGCCTTCGGTGCCGACCTCGCGCGCGACGCGGGTCACCTCGCTCGCGAAGGCGTTAAGCTGGTCCACCATCGTGTTGATGGTGTCTTTGAGTTCGAGAATTTCGCCGCGCACATCGACCGTGATCTTTTTCGACAGGTCGCCGTTCGCGACGGCGGTGGTCACCTCGGCGATGTTGCGGACCTGCGCTGTAAGGTTCGACGCCATTGAGTTGACGGAATCGGTCAAGTCCTTCCACGTGCCGGCGACGCCAAGCACGTTGGCCTGGCCGCCGAGGCGCCCTTCGGTGCCGACCTCGCGCGCCACGCGCGTCACCTCGCCGGCAAACGCATTAAGTTGGTCCACCATCGTGTTGATGGTCTCTTTGAGCTGCAAAATCTCGCCGGAGACATTGACCGTAATCTTCTTCGACAGATCGCCGCCGGCGATCGCCGTTGCCACGTCCGCGATGTTGCGGACCTGCGCTGTAAGGTTCGACGCCATGAAGTTGACGTTGTCGGTCAGGTCTTTCCACGTGCCGGCGACGCCGGGCACCGCAGCTTGACCGCCAAGCTTGCCTTCGGTGCCGACCTCGCGCGCTACGCGCGTGACCTCCGAGGCGAAGCCGTTGAGCTGGTCCACCATCGTGTTGATGGTGTCTTTAAGCTCCAGAATTTCGCCGCGCACATCCACCGTAATCTTGCGCGACAGGTCGCCGCGCGCGACCGCGGTCGTGACTTGCGCGATATTGCGCACTTGTGCAGTCAGATTGCCGCACATCGCGTTCACCGAATCGGTGAGGTCCTTCCAGGTGCCGGCGACCCCGGGCACGATCGCTTGGCCGCCAAGCTTGCCGTCGGTGCCGACTTCACGCGCCACGCGCGTCACTTCCGAGGCGAACGAACGCAGCTGATCCACCATCGTATTGATGGCTTCTTTCAGCTGAAGAATCTCTCCGCGTACGTCGACGGTGATTTTCTTGGACAAGTCGCCGTTCGCCACCGCGATCGTCACATCTGCGATATTGCGGACCTGCGCGGTCAGATTGGAGGCCATCGAGTTTACGCTTTCGGTCAGCTCGCGCCACACGCCGCTCACTTCCTGCACTTGCGCCTGACCACCGAGTTTGCCTTCGGTGCCGACCTCGCGCGCGACGCGGGTCACTTCCGAGGTGAACACCGCGAGCTGCTTGATCATGGTGTTGACGATATTCGCGGAGCGCAAGAATTCGCCCTGCAAGGGGCGGCCATCGATGTCGAGATCGACGGTTTGCTGCAGATCGCCCTGCGCGACCGCGGCGATTGCGCGCGTCACTTCCGCGGTTGGCCAAAGCAGATCGTCGATTAGCGTGTTGACCGAGCTCTCCATTTCCCCCCAGGCGCCGCTGGTCAGGCCGAAACGGACGCGCTGCTTGGTTTTTCCCTCCTTGCCGACGCGCTGTCCGACGCGTTGGAGCTGCTGCGCCATGCGTTCGTTCGCAGCGACGATTTCGTTGAACGTATCGGCGATCTTGCCGTCGATGCCAACGCCGTCACCGCGCATACGAACCGAGAAATCGCCGACGCGCATCGCTTGCAACGCGGCAAGAAGCGTATGCGGCTCGATCGACGTTCCGCCATTGAGGTTTTCGCCAAGCGGTACAGTACCCTCGGACGGTCCAAGGTCTTCGGTAATTGACATGACGTTCTCCGACTCCGGAAGGCTCATCGGCTTCCGGAATGTCCCCCCTTTGAAAGACGGAGTGTGTGGCATGGGAGAGGCAAAAGGAAATAGGCTATCGACTCATGCTCGAGGTCCCGCGCGGAACCGTCTGGGCATGCCGAATGCGTGCGCCAACTCATTCAGAAATTTCCCCCCAAACAACGGGGCGGGTTCACCGCTCCCAAATCTGGCGGGTCCCCCGCGAACCACACCACAAGTTGAGGGCTCAATTCGGGAGAATGGAAAGGGTTCCGTCGACTGTAAAAAATTTATTTTACAGCCGCCTAATGGGGGGGCCGCTGGCTGTCTTGCTTTGTTCCATAGCTGGAGCGTCGAAAACCCGATGCGCCCGCAGCGGTTACTTGGCCTCAAGAACGCCATACGCGGGGGCAGTGGCAGCCGAAATCAGACCCTCCTCAAGATCATGAGCAACGGCCTGCCTCTCACGATCCAGCGGATTGCCAATGCCGGCGCCTCCGGGCGTCAGCACGACAAGCCGGTCGGTCGGCGGGACTTGCTGAAACCCTTTGCCCCGCATTTTCTTTCCCGATTTGAGGCCGACGTAGCCCGAGGCGCCATCATGGCCGCCGTCGTGCCCCCGCGCGGGATGGTCGATGCGGTCGAAGGCGGCGAGGATCTCGAACGGCGTGCCGATGCCGCTGCCGACTTCGATAACCTGACCAAGGCCGCCGCGCGTGCGTCCGGCGCCGCCGGAATCCGGACGCAACTCCTTGCGCCAGAAAATGAGCGGCGTTTCCGTTTCGGCGATCTCCACCGGCGTGCCACGCACGCCAGAAGGATAGGCAGTCGCCGACAGCCCATCCTTGTCGAACCGGGCGCCGGTGCCGCCGTTCGACGTGATCGCCATTGAGAATCCGTAGTTGCGTCCGCTGCCGCTTTGCGTTTCGCCGCGCACAATCAGATTCCAAAGGCACGAGGTACCTTCCGCCGGCACGCGCTCGGGTATCGCCTGACGCAAACAGCCGAATACGACATCGGGCAGCATCTGCCCGACCACATGGCGGATGGCGACAGGCGCAGGTTTCGGTGCGTTGAGGATGCACCCCAATGGCGCGGACACCGTCAGCGGGCCGAGCGAACCCGCATTATTCGGAATTTGCGAAGCAACGACACAGCCTAATCCGAACACGGTGTAGGCAGTCGTGTACGCATGCGGCACGTTGATGCCATAGCGCGAGGCCGGCGACGTGCCGGTGTAATCGACGTGGATGCCGGCGTCGGAAACCGTAACCGCGGCCGTGAGATCGATTGCTGAGTCGTAGCCATCGACCCGCATGGTATTGCACCACGTACCCTTGGGTAGCTTGGCCACTTCGGCGAGCACCGCCTCGCGCGAGCGCTCGCAGATGTAGTTGCCGAGCGCCTCGAGGCTGTCGATGCCGAATTCGTCCATCGTTTCGTTCAACCGCTTCACGCCTACGTCGTTGCAGGCAGCAAGAGAATAAGTGTCTCCTTCGGTATCGACCGGCAGTCGCGTGTTGGCGCGGATCATCGCCATCAGCGTTTCGTTGATCTTGCCGGCGTCGATCAACTTGAGCATTGGGATCGATAGCCCTTCCATGAACACGTCGGTCCCATCCGGGCCGAAGCCGATGCCGCCGATATCCATTAAATGGCTGGTGCATGCGAACAGCCCGACCGGCCTGCCGTTGCGGAACGCGGGAGTCGTCACGACGAAATCGTTGAGATGGCCTGTGCCCATCCACGGATCGTTGGTGATGTAGGCGTCGCCTTCCTTCATCGTCTCGATCGGGAAGTGCCGAATGAAATGCTTGACCGATTCCGCCATCGAATTGACGTGTCCCGGCGTGCCGGTGACCGCCTGTGCCAGCATGCGGCCTTTGAGGTCGAAGATGCCGGCGGAAAGATCACCGCACTCGCGCACGATTGGCGAGAAGGCGGTACGCAAAAGCACCTGCGCCTGCTCCTCGACGACCGCGATCAGGCGGTTCCACATGATCTGCAGATCAATCAGGTTTGGTGCGGATTGCTGCGTCATTCAGGCCGCTTTCCTGTTCATCACAATGCAGCCGACGTGATCGATATGTGCTTCGAAGTTCGCCGACACAAACGTGGACGTCTCGTCTTCCGCAATGATTGCGGGCCCTACGACGATCGCGCCCGGCTCGATGTCTGCGCGGCGATAAAGCGCAACGTCAACCGTCGCGTTCGCGCGGCCATCGAAGAAAGCACGCGTGCCCGACGGTTTCGTGGCCACTTTCATCGTCATCGGCTGCACGCGCTCGAATGCGGGCAGTGCCGTGCTGACGGTAACTGACCAGGTAAGAACTTCAATAGTCGCGCCTGGAATGGTGCGCGCGAACAGTGCCGTATATTCGCGCTCGAACGCGCCGCGTAGTGTGGCCTTATCTTCGGCAGCCAAGTCACGGGAGGGGAGGGTGACCGCGATCTCGTGACCTTGCCCCACGTAACGCATATACGCGCGCCGCTTTTCGGCAACCGGCGCGCCACGCGCACCGGGCTCGACCAGCACATGTGCTTCTGCCGACATTTCCGCAAGCAACGCAGTCGCTGCCCTGGAGTCAAAGGCGTCGAGCCGCATGTGCCGGGTGCGCACGAGCTCGTAGGAAACAGGCGCCGCGAGGAACCCTATCGCCGATCCAACTCCGGCATTCGGCGGTACAACAATGCGATTGACACCGATTTTTTCCGCGACACGGGACGCATGCAGCGGCGCGGCTCCGCCGAAAGCAATCAATGTATGCTGCCCGATGATCTCACCGCGCTCGACCGCGTGCACACGCGCGGCGCTTGCCATGTTCTCGCACACCATTTCGTGCACGGCAAAGGCGGCCGTCTCTGCCGCCAACCCGAGCGGATTGCCGACTTCCTCGGCGAGTGCCGCACGCGAGCACCGAGGGTCGAGGCTGATGGTGCCGCCTGCAAAATGCCGCGGATCGATCAGGCCGAGCGTCACATCGGCATCGGTTACCGTCGGATGTGTCCCACCGCGGCCGTAGCAGGCCGGTCCCGGCTCGGAGCCGGCGCTTTCCGGCCCGACGGTGACGCGTTTGAGCGCGTCGATCTTTGCGATCGAGCCGCCGCCTGCACCGATTTCCACCATTTCGATCACCGGCGCGCGCACGGGCATGCCGCTGCCCTTGATAAAGCGTGCGGCGCGGTCGACCTCGAACACGCGCGCGGTCTTCGGCTCGCCTTTTTCGATCAGGCATATTTTCGCGGTGGTGCCGCCCATGTCGAAAGACAGCACCTTGTTTTCGCCGAGCCGCGCGGCAGTTTGCCCGGCAAAGATCGCGCCGCCGGCCGGGCCGGATTCGACGAGCCGCACCGGAAAACGCCGCGCCGTGTCGATCGAAGTCAGGCCGCCGCCGGACGTGACGAGATAAATGGCGCCGTGGAATTGCTGCGTCTGCAATGCCTCGGCCATGCGGGCGAGATAACCGTCCATCAGCGGCTGCACATAGGCGTTTGCGATTGCCGTCGAGGTACGCTCATATTCTCGCACTTCCGGGCAAACTTCGGACGACAACGTGATCCACAGCTTCGGCAATTCTTGCTTGAGGATAGCGGCCGCGCGTTGCTCGTGTGACGGATTGGCGTAAGAGTGCAGAAACGCAAACGCGACGCTTTCGATTTCTCTTTCTTTCAACGTTTCTGCTAGCGCGGTAACGGCAGACTCATCGAGCGAAATACGCACGTTGCCATGCATATCCACCCGCTCCGGTACGGTAAAGCGTAGCGCCCGCGGCACCAGCGGCTTTGGCTTTTCGATCGACAGATCGTATTGATCGTACCGGCTCTCTGTGCCGATCTCGATCACGTCGCGGAAACCATCGGTCGCGATCAATGCCGTTTTTGCGCCGCGCCGTTCAATGATGGCGTTGGTGGCGAGCGTTGTCCCGTGCACGAACACGTCGATGTCGGAGAGATGCAGACTGGCGTCGTCGAGTACACGCCATATGCCGGCAAGCACGCCTTCTTCCGGCCTGTTCGGCGTTGTGAGAACCTTCCGGGTGAGGTAACTGCCGTCGCGCTCAAGCACGATATCGGTGAACGTCCCGCCGATATCGACCGCCAACCGAAAGCCGGAGTTTTGCTTCTGTGCTGTCGTCATTTTCAGCGCAGCGTCACCGAGGCGTTCGCGTGCCGACCACGCTGCTTCCGTTCGTGTTCATGCCAAGATAAATCTGCTGCACCTGCTCGTTTTGTTCCAGATCGGCCGCCTTTCCATCGAGCGCAATCCGCCCGGTTTGCAATACGTAGGCGTAGTCCGCGATGCCGAGAGCCAATGGGATCGATTGCTCGGCGAGCAACAAAGTCAAGCCATCTTCGTGTAGCCGGTGTAACGTATCGTACATGGCTTCGACGACCGCGGGCGCAAGCCCAAGGCTCGGCTCATCCAGCATCAGCAGTTTCGGTTCGCTCATCAGCGCACGCCCCATCGCCAGCATCTGCCGCTCGCCGCCGGACAGGGTGCCGGCAAGCTGGCGCCGTCGTTCGGCAAGGCGCGGGAACATCGTATAGACGCGATCGAACAGCGCGTTCATGCGTGAACGGTCGGGAAGGGCCGTCGCGCCCAAGCGGAGATTTTGCTCAACCGTTTGTGACACGAAAAGGCGCCAACCTTCGGGCGAGAGCGCGAGGCCCTGGCTGACGATCTGATAAGCCGGCTTTCCCGAAATCACTTCGCCTTGCCATCGAATGCGGCCCTGAGATGGCTGCACCAGCCCAGCAATCGCATTGAGGGTGGTCGTCTTGCCGGCGCCGTTGGAGCCAAGCAGGGCGACAATCTTGCCCGCTTCGACCTTCAGCGAGATGTCGGCAATTCCGACGAGGTCGCCGTAACGCACTTCGATGTGTTCGACGACGAGATCGCTCACGGGTCGCCCCGTCGTCTCTGGTGGCCGTGGCCGAGATAGGCGGTAATAACGGTTTCGTCTCTCACCACGTCCTCGGGCTTGCCGCTGGCGATCACGTGCCCCTGGTTGAACACCAGCACCCGCCGAGTCAGCGTCATGATCACTTCCATGATGTGCTCGACGATGACGATGGTGATGCCCATTTCGTGGATGCGTCGCACCAGCCTGATCGCTTCCTGCAACTCGGTCGGGGTGAGGCCAGCAAGCGATTCATCGAGCAGCATGAGCCGCGGGTTTGTCGCCAACACGCGCGCGATTTCGAGGCGCTTGCGGCCGGGGGTGCCGAGCGAACGTGCCCGCAAATGGGCCACCGGATTTAGACCGGTCAGCTCGACGATGCCGCGCGCGTGCTCACGCGCCTCATTGCGATGCGGGTGCCGCAAAAAGGCGCCGACCATCACATTATCGAGTACGGTCATGTCTTCGAATGTCGCAGGCACCTGGAACGTGCGGCCGATGCCGAGACGCGCATGCGTCTCCGGTGACGCATTGGTCACCTCCTGGCCCGCGAAGGTGATCTTTCCGCTGGTTGGCGTGGCATCGCCGGCCAGACAATTGAAGAAGGTCGATTTGCCGGCGCCGTTCGGGCCGATCAGTCCGATGATTTCGCCCTCGTCGATCGAAAGGTCGGCGCCGGATACGGCGAGAAAATCGCCGAATGCCTTGGAGACATTTTGAGCGTCAAGCAGCATGGCTGCGCTTCCAGCGAGCCGGCGCTATGCGGTCCCACAATTCAAACAGGCCGCCCGGCTCGAAGCGGGCGATCAGCACGATAATGCCGCCATAAAGAATGTAAGTGAGCCCCGAGCCGCTGCCGCCGAACCAGGTATTTGTTGCCGTTTGCAGTGGGATGAGAATAAGCGCGCCGACGAGCGGGCCGAATAAGGTTCCTGCGCCACCGAGCGCTGCGATAATCACCATCTGCACCGATACCAAAATGCCGAAGCCGCTTTCCGGATCGATAAATCCGGTCTTGATCGAGTAAAGCGAGCCGGCGACCGATGTGAATGTAGCGCTCAGGACAAGCGCCTTGATCTTCGTTTCACGTACCGGGGCACCGAGGCTTCGGGCGGCGCGCTCTCCGGCTTTGATTGCACGCAGGTAGTAGCCAAAGCGGCGCTGTTCGATCGCATAGGTGACGTAGAGCAGGATCGCCAGCACGCCGAGGAAGATATAGTAGTAGGGCAGCTCGCCGCGAAACGTTAAATCCCACCAACCGCGCGCGACAGCCGGCCCCTGCAGGCCGATTGCCGCACCGGCGAATTCCCAGGTACCGGTGAAGATGCGGATCAATTCAGCCACCGCGATCGTCGCCATGCTGAAGTAGTGGCCGGTAAGGCGGAATGTCGGTGCGCCGATGAGAACGGCGAGAGCGATGCTCGATGCGATGCCGATTGGAATTCCGGCGATAGGCGGCCATCCGAAATGCTGATAAAAGAGCAGCGGTGCATAGGCGCCGATACCGTAGAACATGCTATGCCCCACCGACACCTGTCCGGCGTAGCCACCGACGATATTCCATGCCGAAGCGGAGATCGCGGCGAGCAGAAACGTCACGCCGATATCGCGATAAAACGCGTCGGAAAAAACAAGCGGGTAGAGCAGCAAACAGGCCGCGAGAACGATAATTTTCGAATGAACGACCGGCGGTTTTGTCACGCTTTACCCATCAGGCCCTGCGGCCGCAGCCAGAGCAGCGCGACGAACAGCGCGTAAACGACGATGTCTTTATAGATCGGGCCCAGCCAATAGGCCGACACCGCCTGAATAAGGCCGACGATCAACCCCGCGTATAATGCGCCGGGGACGCTGCCGAATCCGCCGAGCGCGACAACCACAAATGCCGTCAGTCCGAACGTTTCTCCGACGGATGGCGACCACGGATACGAAATCGCCATCAGTGCGCCGGCGATGCCGCCTGCGCCGGCTGACAAGCCCCAGGCCAAAGCCTGCATCCGATTGGGCCTGATTCCCATCAGCATCGCGGCATTGCGATCTTCGGATACCGCGAGCAATTTGCTGCCGATGGCCGTCCGCGTGAGCATGAAGTGCAGCCCGATCGTCAGCGCAACGGCGAGAACGCCGGAGACAAGTTGTGCCAGCGGCATCAATATGCCGCCGACGTTTACCGTGCCGGACAGGGACGTCTGCGGCAGCGAGACAAAATTCGCGGAGAAAATGAAAAATGCCGTGTAGCGCAGCAAAAGTGCAAGGCCAAACGTGGACAAAATCTGTGCAATCATCGGCCCGCGCATGACGTGGCGAATAAGCCCGGCATAAACGACGACGCCGAGGATGAACAGCGCGACGGCCGCTGCAAAGCCGAACACGGCGGGTCCGCCGCCCAGCCACACGACGGCGAGCAAGGCGACGTACATGCCGAGCATGACAAATTCGCCGTGCGCGAAATTGATGAAATTCATCATGCCCCAGATCAAAGTGAGGCCTGAGGAAAACAGGGCATAGATAGCCCCGAGCAGGAGGCCGCCAACGATTACTTGCAGGAGAAGCATCGCTCGATCTGCCTCCTCAGCCCGGAATCATTGTAGTTCGGGATCGGCGGTGTTCAAGCCGAGAGCCGTAGCGCCGCCTCACGTGCGGCTTCCTCCATGGTAATGAACACGGCGCCTTCCGCTGCGAGCTTGCCGACCAGATCCTCGAGTGCCAGCATCCTGTAGCCGCGGCCGATGACGTAAGGATGCATGGTGTAGGTGAGCACGCCCCAATCGACCGTTTTTTTCATGTAGAGGAATTCGTCCAGCCAGCTTTGCATTACCGCGCGTGCCGGCTGTAATCCGGGGAGGATGGTCGAAGCTGTGCGGACGAATTCGAAGTGCGGGTAGTCGTCGAGTGACCAACTGATCGGCATTTCAATAAGGGACGTTTCCTCGCCGAAGCCGAACGGCTTACCCAACTTGGCCGTATCGCCGCGCCGCGTGCGGTAGGGCAGGTAGTCCGCGCCCATCAGGCTCGAGTCGTAGCGAAATCCGTGCTTCACGAGCAAGTCGGCAGTGTGTTCGCTCAAATCCCATGAGGGCGAGCGATAGCCGCGCGCCTTCTTACCGGTGAGCCGCGCGATGGCATCGTTGGCGCGGATAAGATCGGCTTCCTCCTCATCGCGGCTCTGCGTCGCGGGTGGAATATGCGCCCAGCTGTGATGGCCGATTTCATGGCCGCCGGCGACAACCGCCTCGCACTCCCGCGGCCAGCTTTCGATGGTGAAGCCGGGGGTGAACCAGGTCGCCTTGATGTCGCGGCGTTTGAGGAAATCGAGGATGCGTTGCGACGCCATCGCGCCGAATTCGCCGCGCGAAAGCGGCGTTGGCGTGGTCATGCCGCGCGCGATGAACCCGGATTGCGTGTCGAAGTCGAATGTGAGGCAGACGATATGGCGTGGCACGGCATTCACCTGGCGATGCCCCGCCGCGAGACAGAGCGTCCTCGACACATTATAGAAAGGTCATGGCGGCGAGGGAAATCGGCATCATCATCAACGGGGCAACAGGCCGCATCGGCTCGACCCAGCACCTTGCGCATGCGCTGGTGCCGATCCGCACCGAAGGCGGATTGCCGGCGGGCACTGACCGCATCGTGCCGCGGCTGTTGCTTGTCGGGCGCAATGAGGAACGGCTTGCGGCGACGGCCTGTCTGCACGGAATTGCGGAGTGGGTCACCGATCTCGATGCTGCTTTGGCCAATCCCGGATTTTCGATCTTTTTCGATGCGGCTGCTACCAAGCAACGCGTACCGGCGCTCATGCGGGCGATTTCCGCCGGCAAGCACATCTACAGCGAGAAGCCCGTGGCGCCGACGGCGGAGGATGGGCTTTCGATATTGCGTGCTGTCGAGAAACGCGGTCTCAAGGCGGGCGCGGTGGAGGACAAGGTTCATCTGCCGGGCCTGCAGAAGCTGTCGCAGCTCGCGCGCGACGGTTTCTTCGCCCGTATTGTCGGGTTCAAGCTCGACTTCGGCTGGTGGGTGTTCGACGGCATCGAAGCGCCGAGCCAGCGGCCGAGCTGGAATTATCACAGTGGCGGAGGCGGCGGGCTCACGCTCGATATGTATCCGCACTGGCGCTACATCGTCGAAGACATTATCGGACGCGTATGCCGGGTCGTGACATCGGCGTCGACCGCCATCGGCGAACGCGCGGATGAAAGCGGGAATCGATTTAGTGTCGACGTTGACGACAGGTCCATTACCCTTGCCGAACTCGAAAACGGTGCGGTCGGAACGATCATCAGCACGTGGGCAACGCGCGTACGCCGCGACGACCTGACGACGTTGCAGATCGACGGCACCGGCGGCTCGGCCGTCGCCGGTCTACATCGTTGCTGGATGCAGAGCCGCGCCGACACGCCGACGGTTCGTCATTTCAACCCGGACATCGATATCGGCGCCGATTATCACGCCAGCTGGCGTGAATACAATGGTGCAATTCGGAAGACCAACCCCTATCGCGTCGGCTGGGAGGATTTTTTGCGTCACGTCGTCACCGGGGCTCCGCTGCGCAACACATTCGCCGCAGGCGTCCGCGACGTGCAGTTTGCCGAAGCCTGCAAGCGCAGCGCCACGGAAAAGCGATGGGTGGAAATCGAATGACTTCGACACCTAGCCGCACCGCGTTTGTGACCGGCGCTTCGACCGGCCTTGGCTACGCCATCGCCTGTGCGCTTGCGCGCGAGGGCTACGATCTGGCGGTAACCGATCTTGATGTCGCGATGTTCGACGATTTGTTGCGGGATCCGAC
>DASUKT010000286.1:0-12586 GCA_036278575.1 Pseudolabrys sp.
TTACCCTTCAGCAATGAACTCGGAAGTGCTCGCCCCCTGGGCACCGCGTCGTCAGATTAATATGCCCCCCGTACAAACCTCTTCGGTTGGGCTCAAAAAGGCTCTCGAACATTGACAATCAACTTTGCTATCAAAGGTTCCGTTTGGGAAGGGCCGATTTTGGGTAGCGGCTCTGCCAGAACCGGGGGCAATTGCGGTGTGTGCCGAAGGCCCCACTCATGCTAGGCCGGATTGTTGCCGGAATTGTCCGCTTCTGCACGCGATTTCCTTGGCCGATCATCGCCTTAGCGATATGCGCGGCGGCCGGAGCTGCGACCTATTCGGTGACGCATTTCGCCATCACAACCGACATCAACAAACTCATCTCATCCAACCTCGATTGGCGTCAGCGCGAGCAGACATTCGAGCGTGAATTTCCCGGCCATTTTCGTTCGACATTAGTCGTAGTCGATGCGCCGACTTCGGAGCTCGCGGCAACCGCGGCAGCGGAGCTATCGCGCAAGTTGATGTCGCAGCCGGACAGATTTCAATCGGTTGAAGATTTGAGTGCGACGGAATTCTTCGCGCATAACGGATTGCTGTTCAGGCCGACCGATCGGGTCGCGAGTTTGACGAAAGGACTTGGCGACGCAGGGCCGCTCATCAGCACGCTTTCGAAGGATCCAAGTTTGCGCGGACTGACGCGCGCATTGTCGCTCGGCTTGCTCGGCATTTCAGAGGGCATGGTCAAGCTCGACGACATGGTGCGCCCACTTTCGATGGCGTCCGACGTCATCGAGGACGTATTGGCCGGCGGCTCGGCCACGTTTTCGTGGCAGGAGCTGTTAAGCGGCAAGCGTGCGACGCCGAGCGAGCGGAGACGGTTCATCGAGGTGCATCCGGTTCTCGACTATTCCTCGCTTGAACCGGGCCGCGCATCAAGCGAAACGATCAGGCAGGATGCGCGCGATCTCAATTTAGGTTCGCGTTATCAGGCGCGGGTTCGGCTGACCGGCTCCGTTCCCATGGCCGATGAAGAATTCGCGACCGTGCAGCACGGCGCGGCGGTGAATGGCATCGGCACCATTATTGTTGTCCTCATCATTCTGTGGCTGGCGCTGAAGTCTGCGCGCATTATCGTTGCGGTGTTCATCAATCTGTTCGTTGGCCTTGCGATAACGGCGGCGCTTGGCCTGCTGATGGTCGGTGCTCTGAACATGATTTCGGTCGCTTTTGCGGCGCTGTTCGTCGGTCTCGGCGTCGACTTCGGCATTCAATTCTCCGTACGATATCGCGCCGAGCGCCATGCCATTCCCGACTTGCGCGCGGCGCTGGTGAGCGGCGCCGAAAAAGTGGGAGTGCCGCTGACGCTCGCCGCCGCCGCCGTGGCCGCCGGATTCATGTCGTTCCTGCCGACCAGCTATCGCGGCGTTTCCGAGCTCGGGCAAATTGCCGGCGTCGGAATGCTTATTGCTTACGCAACAAGTGTCACGGTCCTGCCGGCCTTGCTCAGCGTGCTCAATCCGCCCGGCGAGCCGGAGCGCGTGGGATACCGATTTCTGGCGCCGGTCGACCGTTTTCTGCAGCGCCGGCGTGTTCCGGTGATTGCCGGTACGCTGGCGGTTGCCATTGCAGGCTCGCCGTTGCTTTATTTTCTCAGGTTCGATTTCGATCCGATCCATCTGCGCAGCCCCAAGGTTGAATCCGTCGCGACGTTGCTCGACCTTGGTTCCGACCCGAACGTTGGCATTCACTCTATCAATGTGGTCATGCCGACGATCGACAAGGCGAACCGAGCGCTCGATCGGCTTCGCAAAATTCCGGAAGTTTCACGCGTCGTCTCGCTTTCGAGCTTTGTCCCGGACGATCAGCAGAAAAAACTCGAGATGATCCAGGAACTCGACCGGCAGATCGGGCCGATGTTGCGGCGTCCTGCCAGTGCGCCGCCGAGCGATGCCGAGAATGTCGCGGCCCTGCGCGGCATCGCCGATCAACTGAAAAAGGCTGCCGGCGATGCAAAAGGCAAGGGCGCCGACGCCGCGCGGCGCCTTGCCGCCGACGCGCAACGCCTGGCGACGGCCGACAAGGCGCGACGCGACAGAGCGCAGGAAGTTTTTACAGTCTCGTTGCGGACCGATCTTGCCCAGTTGCGCGGCTACCTGCAGGCAAAGCAAGTCACGCTCGATAATTTGCCGGCCAATCTCAAACGGCAATGGATGACGCCGCAAGGGCAAACGCGCGTCGAAGTATCGCCAAGCGGCAATACCGACGATACCGAGGTTCTGCGCAAATTCGCCCGCACGATTCTTTCCGTTTATCCGAGCGCCATCGGCGGGCCGATCTCGATTCTGGAATCGGGCAATACCGTCGTTCGCGCGTTCATCCAGGCGGGCGCCTGGGCGTTGCTCTCGATTGCGATCATCTTGTGGATCGTGCTGCGCCGGATCGGAGACGTACTGCTCACGCTGGTGCCGCTGTTGCTCGCCGGTGCAGTAACGCTCGAGGTTGCGGTGCTGATCGACATGCCGCTCAATTTTGCCAACATCATCGCGCTGCCGCTGCTGCTCGGCGTCGGCGTTGCGTTCAAGATCTACTACATCATGGCGTGGCGCGCTGGGCAGACCGATCTCCTGCAATCGAGTCTCACACGTGCGGTGATCTGGAGCGCGCTCACGACCGCAACCGCGTTCGGGAGCTTGTGGCTCTCGAGTCATCCCGGCACATCCAGCATGGGCAAGCTCATGGCGCTGTCGCTGGTGACGACGCTCGCTGCCGCGGTGCTATTTCAACCGGCGCTGATGGGAAAACCCCGTAGTGCCGCCGACACGTAGGCAGATATTTGCATCCGGCGGCAGTGAGTTTTCATCGGATGCCGGTTGCTGCGCGCGCGCCGCTCCGGAGCCTTGAGTGCGTTTGCCGGGAGGCGTGGGAGCGGCCGAAGTGGTCTGCGTGACGCGACTCCAATTCTCTCCGCCGCAAAAGATTCCGAACATACATCCCTGAACCTTCAGCACATCGGAATTGAGCAGGCTGATGCTGGCCGAATACGTATGCCCGTCTTGTGAGTTGTAGATTTCACCCGACCATTTGTCGGGGCCGCTTGGCGTCATGCCCAACAGGATCGGCATGCCTAAAGTCGGCCGGTTGCGCTTGCTCGGATCGGGGTTCTTGTCGTCGACGCTCGGATAGGTTTCCCACGAAACGACGCCCCACAAGCGGCCGCTGCAATCGACAATTCTGATTTTGGCGTAGCCCTTGGCGGTCAGCCACTCGCCGGTCGGATCGGGCATGCCGGGATTGGCCGGTTGCGCCGTCGCGGATCCGATGCCGGCGATGAATGAGACGGAAGCCAGCGCGATTGCTGCGCCGTGTCGTGCAAGAAAGCTGGAGATGTATGGCACGCGTGTCGAAGCCCTGATGTTGCGTGGATTATGCCCCCGCCAACAACGCTCGCCGCGCCGTTCGGGTCCGGTCCTCATCCCAATAGGCGATCAGTGTAGACACCAGAACACGGCATTTGCCATGGCCGTATTGGGGCGGTTCGGCGGCGTTTGGAACTCGCATTTGCGCATGATGGAACTTTTGAAACTTGACTGCATTCACCCAATGAAAAATTTCGAGGGGCTGTGATTTTTTCAGGGCCGCTACCCGGGGATCTTGACATGTTGGCAAAGGTACGCCCGAACGCCGATGAACAATCGGCCACCGATCTCGCTATGATGCGACGCTGCATTACGCTTTCGGCCGAAGCGGCGAAGCAAGGCGAATTTCCTTTTGCCGCCCTGATCGCGGACGGAAACCGGGTTGTGGTGAAAGTCACCAACCGTGTCGTGCGCAAATCGGACGTCACGCAGCACGCGGAGTTGCTGGCCGTTTCTGAGGCGCAGCGGGTGCTTGGACGCAACGACCTTTCAAGCTGCACGATCTATTCCAACATCGAGCCGTGCGCGATGTGCTCATTTTCGATTCGGGAAACGGGCATCGGCCGCGTGGTGTTTGCGATCAGTTCTCCGATGATGGGCGGCTTTTCGAAATGGGGCGTTCTGCGCGACACCGAAATCTCGAATGTCATGCCGGAAGCTTTTGGCGGCGTCCCAGAAGTGGTCGTAGGGCTACTGAGACAGGAGGCAGAACAGGTCTGGAGGGAGTGGAATTCGGTTGCGTGGGCGATCATCCGGCAACGCGGCTGTTTCGGCCCGGAGCGGGCAGGAGTGCATTACCTGGAATCGATCCCGCGCCCACGCAGCATACTTCGTGCTTTCGCCGGGCTTTATCGAATGTGGCGCGGGTTCGGCCGCGGCAGTCGTTCAACGCCGGCTTGACCTATTGCCCGTGATTTTCCAGCACTTGCTCGCAGGCCTTGCTCAAATGCTTCCTGTGCTCCTTCAGGCAGGTCAGGACGCGCAATGAATCCGGAATGGCGTCGCTGCAGAATTTCACCGAATCGTGGCGGCAAGCTTTCCGCTCTTCCGGTGTGCCTTGGAACATGCCGCCGGACCCGGACTGCTTGGGCTGCGCATATGAAGTTGCTGCGCTTAATACCAGCAGGAAGGCGAAGGCGGGTACGATTCGGTAGAGCATTACGACCCCTCGACTTTATTCGTGGCGGTTGTTTTAGCGTGCGGCAACGGGCGTTGTCGCATCCGCGATCCGCGGAACCGGCTCTTGCTATCTTTGTTGGTACGCGGGACGATAGCTGTGTGGTGTTCGATATTCTGTAGGGTCCTGACGCGAACATGTCGATACAATTGAGAACGGTCATCACCACAATGCTGTCAATATTTTTTGCCGCCATCGTCGGATTGACGGCGTTTAGCGCTGCCGACGCGCAAGGCGGCGGGCCATTTGCTCCGCTTGCCGGCCGATGGTCGGGCGCCGGTAACGTCGAGCTGTCGAACGGCACGCAGGAATCGATCCATTGCCGCGCGGCGTATGACGTGCTCTCGGCTCGCAACCTGCAGCTCAACATTCGATGTGCGAGTGAAAGCTACAATTTCGATCTTCGCGGCAGCGTAAGATCGTCGTCCGGATCTGTCAGCGGCACATGGAGCGAATCGACCCGCAACGCCGGCGGCACGCTCTCCGGCGAGGCCAACGGCGAACACATTCAGGTGGTCGCAAAAGGTCCCGCCTTCGCCGCAATGATAACGCTTACAACGCGCGGCAGGCGGCAGACCGTTACCATCAGGTCGCAGGACTCCGACAGCACCTTGCGCGGCGCGTCAATTCATCTTCGCCGAAGTTAGGTCGCTCCGGGCATTCACGCCGATCCCGTCAGCGAATGTTTCGTCAGGCGGCGCGCGACTCTGCTCAAGAACATCGCGGTCGGCCGCAGGATGAACAGGTCGGCGACCAGCGCTGCGATCATGGCGAAGGCGCTGAGCCAGCCGAAGAGCCGCAAGGAGGGCAGGCTCGAGAACGCCGTCATCGCAAGGCCGCATGCCAGGACGGCTGAGGTCAGAATGAGCGGCGGGCCGACCAGGATGGTTGCGCGCTCAACGCCGACCGCCGGATTGATCTCGGTATCTTCGATCTGCAAGCGGTTGAGGAAGTGAATCGTCGCGCTCAGTCCAAGACCGAACGAAACCGTCAGCGCAATGACGCTTGCAAACTGCAAACCCAAGCCAAATACCCATAGCAAGCTGCCGGCGAGCACGATCGGGAAAATGCCGGGCAGAATGCTTACCAGCATGACGATCAACGAGCGGAAGGCGAGCCCGATGAATGCTGCGACGAAGACGATTTCGATCGTAAGGCCGTTGCTTAATTTGTCGATCATGACCGCGCTGTTGCGCGCGGCGATTGCCGACAGCCCGGTGACCGAGATTTTGTAGCCGGGGTATTTGGCGCGTATGGCGTCCAGCTTTTTATTCAGCGTGCTGACGATCGGCAGTAACTGGCTTGCATCCTTGTCCGGCACGCGGCCGTTTACCACCACCGCATCCTGCTTTTCCGAAATAAAGCGGCGCGTCAGATAACGTGGCAGCAGATCGACATATTCCTTGAGCGTGTTGACATCGGACTTTTGCGCTTTTTCTGCGAGCCAGCGGCGCAATGTTTCCAGCGACCAGACGTTGCCGATTCCGTTCTGGTGTTCGAGCGTTGAGTGAACGTCGGCAATGACTGCGAGTGTTTCGGGCGCATAGAGCGACTTGCCGGCGGGAAACTCGATCAGCACGTCGATCGGATTGGCGCCCGTGAGCTTCGTATCGAGGCGGTGGCTGGCTTGCACCGCCTGCTCGCGGTCCGGAACCTGATCGGCGAGCCGATAGCGTGGTTGAAGTTGCATATAGCCGATGGAAAGCACGACAACGATCAGCAATCCGATCAGCGTGTAGACGCCCGGCCGCCGTACCATCAGAACGGCGATCCAGCGGCAGAAGCGGCGCAGCAGATCGAGCGCCGTGTCGACGCCCTTGACCCGGTCGACAAAGATATCCTCGTGCCGGATCAGCAGCACGCCGAGAAGCGGCGCAAGCGTCAGAACGGCGACCATGGCGACGGCGGTCGCGATCAATCCGGCTTCGCCAAAAGCCTGAACCAGGTCGGATTTGGAAAACTGCAGCGCGATAAACGAAACCCCCGCCGTCGCGTGCGTCAACACGCAAGCCGGCCCGACGACAAGAAGGGAGTTGCGGAAAGCCTGATACTTGTCGTCACCGGCAAGCAGGCGATCACGGGCGGCGAACGTAAGCTGCATACTGTCGGAAAAACTGATGACCATGATGAGCGGGGTCATCACGTTCAAGAACATGTTGAGGCGGAAATCGAGCCAGCCGAGTGCGCCCAGCGCCAGCAGAATGGCGGCGAGCGGAGGTCCGGCGGCGATAATCATGAACGAGATGCGCCGGAAGAACATGATCGCGATCAGGCAGCCGGCGACGAAGCCCAGCGTGTTGTAGACGAGCCGGTCGCTGCGTATGGCGTTGCGGATTTCGAGCTGCATCACCGGCACGCCGGAGAGCTCGGTCTTGAGGCCGGTGCCTGCCAGATGATCGGCAATCGTCTGGCGTACGTCCTTGATGACGCCGCTGAGCTTGTCGCCCTGCATCACGGCGGGATCGAGGGCCAGCACAACCAGCGCAAGCTTTCCATCCTCGGACAGCAGCTTGCCGCGGATGATCTCGTTCGACATCACCGTCTGCACGAGCTTCTGGTAGTCGGCGCCTTCGGGCAGGTGCTGCGGGAAAAGGGGAGCGGGGATGCTGCCGTTCTCCGGCGGCTGGCGCGCCGAAAACATCGAAATGATGCCGCGCGTGCCGTCAACAAGCTGCAGGTCGATCACCAGATTGCGCAGTTTTTCCAGCGACGAACGTTGCAGGAGCGAATCGCCCTCGATGACGACCAGCACGTCGAACTCGCTGGACGGAAAACGGTGGGTTACGTCCTCATAGGCATGGTATTCTGGCGTGTCCGAACGAAACAGCTGGCTGAGCGAGTCATCGACTTTCAGCCGGGTAAATCCAACCGCGGCCAGGATGCCGAGAACGACAAACACAATCGCCATCACAACCGGGTGCGATAGCGAGATAAACCCCATGCGCTCAATGCCGAGCGCCAGGTTGCGCGGCTTTATGGCGTGCGCCGGAGGCGCAAGATCGAAATCAGGTTTTTGCGAATCCGTCACGGCGGCACTCTGACACAATTCTTCATATGCCGCGCGAGACAGCGGATGCGATGCTCAACAAATAGATCTCTGACGGTCTTCACAATTGTACCCGTCGTGTCCTGCCGCGAGTAGGGCCCCGCCTTAAAAATTCTGTGAGTTTGAGTCCGCTCAAAGAACCTTGAATCGTCAATTCGGATGCTCCGCACAGCGCGCGGTTAAAGGCGCCGTAAATGTGGCTGTATTTTCGCGGGAATGTGCCCGCAGACGAAACATGCAGCCGGAACGGCCCCGACAGCGGAGCGTTTCCTCCTCAGCTGAAAGTATCGGGATGTGGGGGAACCGACCCCCCAGAAGGAGGACGCAATGAAACTCTACTTACGTCATGCAGCTGTGGGCGCGGCGTTGGTTATCGGCACGGCCGCTGCGCACGCGCAGACAGTGATTACGCGCGACGTTGTCGAGGGTCCGCCGATCGTCGCCGCGCCGCCTGCCGATACCGTCATCACGCGCGAGGTCGTGCCGGAAGAGACCATCGTAAGGGAGCCGAGCCGCGTGGTCGAAGAGCGAGAGGTTATCACGCGTTCCGCTCCGGCTCACCGTGTCGTCAGGCACCGCGCGGTGCGGCATGTAACCAGGCACGTCAGGCACGCCGTGAATCTCAGCACGACCCAACGCCGCACGATCTACCGCACGATCGTGCATGAGCGCAGACCTGTTGTGGTGGGAGAGGCGGTTGAGCCGGCGCCCGTGATCGCACCAACGGAAGTTGATTATGGTGTCGGAAGCGTGCTGCCCGACGCGGTGCCGATCTACGCCCTGCCCGAGGACGTGGCTGACGAGGTCCCGACCGTAGCGCCCTATGACTATGCGCTGGTGAACAACCGCGTCTTGCTCGTCGATCCGGATACGGATGTCATCGTCGGCGAAGCTTACGAATAAACGAACGGCAGACAGGATCGAAAGCGGGCCGCCTCTTGAAGGGCGGCCCGCTTGCATTTTCGCCCTGTGACAAAGACACGAGGCGGCAAAGATTGTGGGCTTGTCATGCGTCCGGCTAAACTGATCGCCATTATCGTCGCAATCGTTGGTGGCGCAGGCGTGACGAACGCCGCGCGTAACAGGTGATCGAATATGCCGCGGATGAAGGGCGCCGAACTAATAACCGAATATCTGATCGAGAACGGCATTCCTTACGTTTTCGGCATTTGCGGCCACGGCAACGTCGGCATTCTCGATACGCTTTACCAGGCGCGTGACCGCATCAAGCTGGTTTCGCCGCGCCACGAGCAGGTCGCGGCGCACATGGCCGACGCTTACTTTCGTGTGCGCCACAAGCCGGCGGCGACGCTCACGTCGTGCGGCCCGGGCTCCTGCAACATCGTCATGCCGCTGGCGGTGGCAATTTCGGATTCGTCCGCGCTGCTTGCGGTCACGGCCAACGTGCCGACCTCGCAGTTCAACCGCAGCCCGTTTCAGGAGATCAACCGGCATTTTCAGGCCGATTTTCCGAACATCATCCGCCCCGTCGTGAAGCGCAGCTTTCAACCGACGCGCGTCGACATGCTGCCGCTCGCATTGCGGCAGGCGATGACGACGATGCTGTCGGGCCGGCCGGGGCCGGTCAATCTCGATGTGCCGTTCAACGTGTTTCAGGAGGAGGACGACATCGAGATGCCGCCGGCTGCGCCGCCGCTCAACGCGCAGCGCAGCGGCGCGTCGCCGGACGAAATTGTTTTAGCAACGGATATGATTCTGAATGCGAAGCGGCCGGTCATCTTCGTCGGTCACGGCGTGACGCTGTCGGAAGCAAGCCGCGAGCTGACGGAATTCGCCCGCAAGCTGCAAATCCCCGTCATCTCATCACCGAACGGCATGGGTTCTTTCGACATGCGCGACCCGCTGTCGCTCGGCTTTATCGGCCGCAACGGGGCTTATCCGGCGAATGAGGCCGGCCGTCACGCCGACCTCGTCGTCGCCATCGGTGCGCGCTTCGACGACCGCTCGGCGTCTTCGTGGCTGCCCGGCTATTCGTGGAATTTTCCCCGATCAAAGCTTATCCATGTCGACGTTGATCCGGCCGAGCTTGGGCGCAATTATCCGCCCGATCTCGGCATCCTCGCCGATGCGCGCACGTTCCTGCGGCAGCTTCTCGCCGAGATGGAGCGGCGCGGCGCGAAACACATTGGCTCACTCAAGGCCTGGCTCGACGACATCAACAGCTGGCAGAAGACATGGGACGACTTCACGCGGCCGAATTTCGGCTTGCATGCATCGCCGATGCGGCCCGAGCGCATCGTCGCCGATTGCGCGGCGGTGCTGCCCGACGATGCGATCCTCGCCTGTGACGTCGGCGTCAGCCACAACTGGTACATGCAGTTCTGGAAGCCGCGGCAGCCGCAGACGATGCTGAATTCTTGGGGCTTTTCCGGCATGGGCTTCGGCGCCGCCGGCGTGCTCGGAGCCAAACTCGCGGCGCCGGATCGGCCTTGCGTCGCGGTCACCGGCGACGGCTGCTTCACCATGGTGCCGCACGTGCTGTGCACCGCGGTCGAGTACAACATTCCGGTGGTGTGGGTGATCTGGAATAATTTCGGCTGGGCTTCGATCCGCGACATCCAGCTCGGGATGTTCGGCGGCCGCGAGTACGGCACCATGTTCCACGAGGGTCCGAACCAGAAGCCCTACAATCCCGACTTCGCCGCCTGGGCGCGCGCCAGCGGGGTCGAGTCGCTGACCGTCACGAAATCGGAAGACTTCAAGGGCGCGCTGGAGCACGCAGTGAAAGCGAACAAGCCGTTCCTGATCGACGCGCATGTCGATGCGGAAATCCGCCCGCCATCGACCGGGGCGTGGGAATTGCCGCCGACGCCCTACAAGGAGCCAGTGTTCGGAAATCGCTATCTGCCGCAGATCGAGCCCGCGAAATAGCCCGCCATGACGGACAAACGACAGGCCTTCATCCGCAACATTGCCGAAGTGCCGTGGCTGGAATTCCCCAATCACTTCGGCGGCGCGCTGTCGAAGCCGCTCGTCATGCCGGAAACGGCGCACTCAAAGCACATCGACTACCGCATCTCGATGTATCAGCCGAAGGCCTATGTCGAGAAGCACAGCCACAAAGTGCAGGAGCAGGTTTATCATGTGATCGAAGGCGAGGGCCTGATGCGCGTGGACGGCAAGGATCACGTTGTGCGCAAGCACGACTATATTTTCCTGCCGCCGGGCGTTGTGCATTCGATTTCGAATACCGGCCTGTGCGACCTTGTTTTTCTGGTGATCACCTCGCCGGTGACCGACGACGAGAAGCCGGTGTAAATTTCCGCAGTCGCTCGCAAACACAGAGGTCGGCCATGCCGCGTCACGCCAGCTACATCCCTCACGGAGTCATTCCCGCCGTCCTGCTGCCGTTCGAAAACGATCTCTCGATCGACGAGGCGTCTTTCCGCAAGCACCTGCGTGACGTGGCGGCGACCGAGGGCATTTCCGCCATCACGATCAACGCACATTCGACCGAAGTCGCCTCATGCACTTTTGATGAGCAGCGGCGCGTGCTGGAGATCGCGCAGGACGAAATCGGCGCGCGCTTGCCGCTTATTAACGGCGTGTGGGCGGACGGCAGCCTTGAGGCCGCGCGCATCGCGCGCATGGCGGAGCAGGGCGGCGCATCGGCTTTGCTCGTCTTTCCGCCGGCGCCGTTCACGCTTCAGCAGTCGCCGCAAATGGCGCTCGCGCATTTCAAGCGCATCGCCGATGCCACCGACCTGCCGCTGATCGCGTTCCAGTATCCGCTCGCCACAGGGCAGGGCTATCCGCAGGAGACGCTGCTTAGGATGTGCGAAGAGGTGCCGAGCATCCGCGCCATCAAGGACTGGATCGGTAATGTGCCGCATCACGAATGGCATATTCGCACGCTGCAAAACCTGCCGCGGCCCGTAAATGTGCTCACCACGCATAGTTCGTGGCTGTTCTCGTCGCTGGTGCTCGGCTGTAACGGGCTCCTGTCGGGCTCCGGCAGCGTCATCGCCGATTTGCAGGCGCAACTGTTCCGGGCGGTGCAGGCGAACGATCTTGCCGCCGCCAAACGGCTCAACGATCGCATCCAGCCGACGGCGCGCGTGTTCTATGCCGATCCGTTCGTCGACATGCACAACCGCATGAAGGAAGCGCTGGTGCTGCTCGGCAAATTGCCGCGCGCTGTGGTGAGGCCGCCGCTGGTGAAACTCGACCACGCAGAAATTGCGTGCATCCGCGAGGCGCTGGTCGAGGCGGGGCTGCTCAATGCGAAGGCCCGCGACGCAGCGTAGTCCAACGCATTGTCATTCCGGGACGCCGCGAAGCGGCGGGCCCGGAATCCATACTCCGCAGCACCGAGGTGATGGATTCCGGGCTCGCGGCTAACGGCCGCGCCCCGGAATGACAGAAGGCAATGAGCCGCGATCGCGAAAGCCTACATAATCGCCAACTCGGTATTCCGCCGGTCCGTCACCAGCATGCTTCCGGGATAATGCGTGATGCAGAATTCCGGCTTCACCGTCGCGATCACGGATTGCGGCGTGACACCGCATGCCCAGAACACCGGGATTTCATCGTCACCGATCGGCACGACATCGCCGTAATCCGGCTTGCCGAGGTCGCCGATGCCGATCAGTTCCGGTTTTCCGATGTGCACCGGCGCACCATGCACGGATGGAAATCGCGTCGTGATCTGGATGGCGCGGATGGCATTGGGCCGCGTCATCGGCCGCATCGACACGACCATCGGCCCGTGAAACGGGCCGGCTTCAGTCGTCGCAATCGAGGTCCGGTACATCGACACGTTGCGTCCGAGCGCGATGTGGCGCATCTCGATGCCGTCCGCCATCAGCGCCTCCTCGAACGAGAACGAGCACCCGATGACGAAGCTCACCAGATCGTCGCGCCAAAACTCACGCACATCGTGCGGCTCGGCGATCAGTTCGCCGTTCCGCCACACCCGGTAGTGCGGCAGGTCGGTGCGGA
>DASUKT010000287.1:0-17574 GCA_036278575.1 Pseudolabrys sp.
GAGAAATTCAAGAAATGGTGCGACAATTATTTTTATTTGAAGCACCGCAACGAACCGCGCGGCATCGGCGGCATTTTCTACGACTACCTCGAAAGCGATTGGGAGGCGACGTTCGCCTTCACGCAAGATGTCGGCCGCGCGCTCGCGCGCGTTTATCCTGAGATCGTCAGGCGCAATTTCACCAAGCCGTGGAGCGAGGCGGAGCGCGAGGAGCAACTCGTTCGCCGCGGGCGCTATGTCGAATTCAATCTGCTATACGATCGCGGCACGATCTTCGGCCTCAGGACCGGCGGCAACGTCGAATCGATCCTCTCTTCACTGCCGCCGCGCGTGAGATGGCCGTGAGCTAATGCAGCGCGCTGAACACCAGCGTCGCCCCGCCGATCAGCACCACCACGTCGAGAATCGCAGTGTGCACATGCACCGGCATGCGCTCGACAAAAGCGCGCGCGAGAAACGCGCCGGGCAGTGCGACAAAGCCGATCAGCAACGCATAGGCGATCACCTGCGCATCGATGACGCCGGAAAAGCCGAATACCAGAATTTTCACCATGCCGATCACAATGGAGATCGCCGCGTCCGTCGCGATGACGGCAGCGCCTTCGAGCCCCGCCGCCATCAGCAGCGACAACAGTATCACGCCCGATCCGACCGTGCCGCCGACAACGATGCCGTAGGCCAGCGAGCCGAGCGCCAATCCCCTGTCGCCGACGCGGATGTCCTTGCGCTTGGCGTGGCGCCGCAACGGCACGCTCAGGATCAGCATCGCGCCGATCACCAGCGCCGCGCCGGCACTCGATAGCCGCGTATAACCCCAGGCGCTGAAGATGCAGAGCGGTATCGACGCAAGAAGCGAAATGGTGCCGCGCCGCCAGTCCACGTATTTGAAAAACGCGGCGGCACGGCTGGTATTGGTGAACATCGCGGTGATCGCGATGATCGGCACGACCGGCGCCGGGCCGACCAGCGGCACGAGCACCAAGGGCATCAGTGCGCCCGTGCCATAGCCTGCGACGCCGCCGACGATCGATGCGAACAGCGCCACCGCCGCGACGAGCAAAAGCTGCGCGATCGAAACGTCGGCAAAGGCGGAAAGAAGATGCAAGGACTTTGTGGCCGGGCTTATCCGGCCATCCCGATGCGGAAGGCCTTGTCGGTGCCCAACTAAAGCGCATCGGTCAAGCGGGCGCTCGGCGGTTCTATACAGCCGTCAAACCGATGAAGTCTTCGCTGCGTTATCGGCAATCTCTGAAATCTTCTGTCCGTCGTTTGGAAAATCCGCTGCAATCCACGCCTCTTCCGCCGCGCGCAAGGCGGCGCCGAGCGCCGGTCCCTGCGCAACGCCGCGTCTGATGAAATCGGCAGCCTTCAGCGGAAACGTCGGCGCGGTCCAGCGTTGCGGCGACGTGGCAAGCGCCCGCCAAGCTGCATCTGCTGCGCCGGCCGGGGATCGCGACCAAGCAAGCAGGACGCGATCGGCGAAGCGCTCGGGACCAAGCCGATAGAGCAGCACACGCGCGCCTTGCTCGCCGGCCTCGGGTGACAGGCGCCGCCAATCTTCGCCCATGGATGCAAGGCGCTCGTGCTCGACATTGGCGAGCCGCAACCGCTGCCACACACGTTCGGCGTCCTCCGGCACGGCGACCGCCAGCGCGCCAAGCCGCTGAACGGGATCGGGCGCTACGGCGATTGCCGCCTCCACCTTGGCCATGTTCTCGAAAGAACCAAGGTAGCTCACGCCAGCGAGCACGCGCAGCAGCAGCCCGGCATCGGCCATCGCGATCAGCGTCGGCACGGCATGCGGCGCGACGAGCAGTTTCATCATTTCCGCGCGCACACGCTCGCGCGAAAGCTGATCGAGCCCGTTGCGGCCGGCAATGCATGCCGCAAGCCCGGCAGCGTCCGGGTGCTCGCTGCTGCCATAGGCCGCGTGAAATCGGAAAAATCGCAGGATGCGCAAATAGTCTTCAGCGATGCGTTTGTTCGGATCGCCGATAAACCGAATGCGGCGATGCGCGATGTCGGCAAGCCCGCCGACATAGTCGAAGATCGTTCCGTCGCGTGCAGCGGAAAGTGCATTGACGGTCAAATCGCGTCGTTCGGCATCCGCTTTCCAGTCCCGCCCGAATTCGACTTTGGCATGACGACCATACGTCTCGGTGTCGCGACGCAACGTCGTCACTTCGAGCGGCATTTTGTCGATCACAACCGTGATCGTCCCGTGATCCAGGCCCGTCGGAACGGCCTTGAAGCCTGCCGCTTCCACGCGGCGCACCACCTCCTGCGGCACGGCTGTGGTCGCCACGTCGATTTCACCGACCGGCATCCCGAGCAGCGCGTTGCGCACCGCGCCGCCGACCGCACGGGCCTCCTCCCCGTCACGATCGAGCACCGCCAGCAGGCGCGCGAGCGGACCGCTCGTCAGCCATTCCGTATTGGCAAGCGTATGCGTGTGCGCTGTCACTTGATTGTCCCCGGGACGAACTTCCCGTTCTCGATATGCGCCGGAATATAGGTTGAGCCTGGCGGCGCGCCCGAGAAGTTCGCGAAATAGACGAAGCTGCCGACAATGAGCGCAAGCGCGATAATGGCGAGCGTAATCAGCCGCGAAACCGGCCAATGCTGCGGATCGAGAACGCCGGCGCGCGTCGCAATAAGAAAAGCCGCATACAGCACAAACGGCGTGAGGAAGAGAGCGATCTCGGTGAGTGCGGGGCGGATCATTGACAATCGCTTCTTCACGTACTGCTGTCATCACTCGCGAAAGCGGGTGATCCAGTATTCGCTACCGCGCGTTTGTAACCACAAGGTCGACTGTGATTACTGGATGCCCAGCGTTCGCGGGGCATGACGCCGGAAAAATGCTTCGAGACCTTGCTCATCTCGTCAGTCTCGGTAAATCCGCTCATACAGATTGCGCAAAATCCCCGCGGTCACGCCCCAGATGTACCGCTCGCCGTAAGGCACGGCATAGTAATGACGCGTCATGCCTTGCCAATCGCGCGAATGGCGCTGAAAATTTTTTTGCTCCATCAGGAATGAGAGCGGCACCTCGAAGATATTGTCGACCTCGCTTGGATTAAGCGTCAGGTCAAATCCGGGCTTTACCCGCGCAACCACCGGCACGATGCGATAGCCAAGCGTCGTCATGTAGACATCGAGGTAACCGATCGGTTCGATGTGACCGCGATCGAGCCCGATCTCCTCGTCAGCCTCGCGCAGCGCGGAAGCAAGCGGATGCTCGTCACTCGGCTCGATCTTGCCGCCGGGAAAGGAAATCTGCCCGGGATGATCCGGCAGGTGCTGTGCACGCTGCGTGAGCAGCACGGTCGGTTCGGCGTGATCGACGATCGGCACCAGCACCGCCGCCGGCCGGATGGGGCGCACGGCGGCGACCTTCAGCATCACCGGATCGACGTCGTGATCGCCCCGTTTCGGCGTCACATGAGGATCGGTGAGTCCGGCGGGCACATCGAGCATCAGCCGCGCGTGCGCGCGCGCGAAGAATTCCTTCGTGTCTAAAACCTCATTTGCGGGCGCGCTCTCCATCAGACGAAGTCCCGCAACTCGTCGGCTGGCGTCATCACGAAAAATTCACCGCCCGATGCAACTCCGAACATTCGCCTGCCCCCGATGTCGCGCTCTTCCCCAAGCTCCACCAGATCGTAAAAGAGGGCGCGCGTCACCTTCGCCCAAAGGTCGCGACGCACGTGCAGGTAAGGCTTGAGGCCGCCTGTCCCCGGCTCGGGCATAAAGCGAAGCGGATTGTCGGCTCCGCAGGTCACCCAATCGTCAACATTCGTGCGGAATTCGAGGATTTGTGGCGGCCCGCCGGTAACGTTCAGTTCAACCGCGATGAATGGGGTGTCTTCAACGACAAGTCCTACCTTCTCAACCGGCGTAACCAGAAAATAATTGTCACCTTCCCGCTTGAGCACGGAAGCGAACAATTTGACCAGAGCCGGCCGGCCGATCGGCGTTTTCTGGTAAAACCACGTGCCATCGGCCGCTATTCGCATATCCAGATCGCCGCAAAAGGGCGGATTCCACAGATGCACGGGCGGCAACGTTCTGCCCCCATCGCGCGGCAGCGATGCAGCAATGCTTTCAAGTCCTTTTTGCCCTGTCTTCGCCATTGTTTTCGTTGTGTATTTCAGGACAGCCAAGGTCCTGTTCGCATCTTTGTTATTCGACGGACCCACGCTGGAAGATAGCGTAAGCTTGCGGGGTTGAATGAGCCAGATTCGCCCGTGGGCTGCATCGTAACCCGCGTGCCGCGTTGTTCGAGTGGAACACAAGCGGACCCCATCGCCTTGACGGCGCGGCGTTCGCAAAAGGCGCGATTGAAGGAGCGGAAATCATGGCGGCGGCAAGCGGCGAGAACCTGGAAAAACTCGAGGACATGATCGTTCGCGCGGCCGAGACGACCGCTGCGCACGTACGTGATGCCAAAGCCGCGATCGGTGCGGTCATCTTTGGGCAGGACCGGGTGGTCGAGCATGCTTTGGTGACGGTGCTCTCAGGCGGCCATGCCCTTTTGGTCGGCGTTCCCGGTCTCGCCAAGACCAAGTTGGTCGAAACCATGGGCATCGCGCTCGGCCTCGATGCGCGCCGCGTGCAATTTACGCCCGACCTGATGCCGTCCGATATCCTTGGCACGGAGGTGCTGGAGGAAACGCCGGGCGGCAAGCGCAATTTCCGCTTCATCGCCGGACCGGTGTTCGCGCAATTGCTGATGGCGGATGAGGTCAACCGCGCATCGCCGCGCACCCAGTCGGCCCTGTTGCAGGCGATGCAGGAGCAGCACGTAACCGTCGCCGGTGCACGTCACGATCTGCCGAAGCCGTTTCATGTGCTGGCGACGCAGAACCCGCTCGAACAGGAAGGAACGTATCCGCTGCCGGAAGCGCAGCTCGACCGTTTCCTGATGGAAGTCGATGTCGATTATCCGGACCAGGACGCGGAGCGCAAAATCCTGTTCGACACGACCGGCGCCGAAGAGACGCGCGCCAAAGCGGCAATGACGGCAGACGATCTGATTGCCGCGCAACGGCTGGTGCGCCGCATTCCGGTCGGCGAGTCCGTGGTCGAAGCCATTCTTCAACTCGTCCGCTCGGCACGCCCGGGACCGGATGCAGGCGAAGCCGGCAAGCTCATTTCCTGGGGACCCGGCCCGCGCGCAAGCCAGGCGCTGATGCTGGCAGTCCGCGCGCGCGCCTTGCTCGACGGCCGCTTCGCGCCGTCGATCGACGACGTGATTGATCTGGCCGAGCCGGTGCTCAAGCACCGCATGGCGCTCACCTTCGCCGCACGCGCGGAAGGCGAGACGATCCAGAACGTCATCGGGCGGTTGAAGGCGCGCATCGGATAATCGGAAATGGCTGAGCAGAAGCTCACCGAGATTGAGGCGCGTGCCGTCCGGCAGGCGACCGGAGGCGGACGCACGCTCGCCGCCTCCATGCCGCGGCTGATTCTGGAAGCGCGGCGCGTTGCCGCCACGGTGATCCATGGATTGCACGGCCGCCGGCGCGCCGGCCGCGGCGAGAACTTCTGGCAATACCGGCGCTTCGTTTCCGGCGAGCCGGCGCAGAACGTCGATTGGCGACGCTCGGCGCGCGACGATCATCTCTACGTGCGCGAACGCGAATGGGAGGCCTCGCATACCGTCTGGATCTGGCCGGACCGCTCGCCTTCGATGGCATTCGCTTCAAACCTTGTCGCCGAGAGCAAGCTCGACCGCACGCTGGTCATCGCCTTCGCGCTTGCTGAAATCCTGGTCGAAGGCGGCGAGCGCGTCGGCGTGCCCGGGCTGATGCTGCCGACCGCAAGCCGCAACGTGATCGAAAAGATGGCGGAGGCGATCATCCACGATCCGTCCGAGCGTGCGAGCCTGCCGCCGCTCTTTGCGCCCGCGCCGCTTTCGGAAGTCGTCGTTCTCTCCGACCTTTGGAGCGAGGAAGCCGATATCCGCCGCACGTTGGCGCAGCTTTCGGGGAGTGGCGCGCACGGCCATGTCGTGCAGATCGTCGATCCAGTCGAGGAAACGTTTCCGTTTTCCGGCCGTATTGAATTTGTCGACCCCGAGGACGGCCATAGCGTCACCATCGGCCGTGCGGAAACGCTGCGCGGCGAATACGTTGTCGAGATCGCGCGTTTCCGCGGTGAAATCCGCGCCGAGACCGACCGTCTCGGCTGGAGCTTCGCCATCCATCGGACGGATCGGCCGGCGAGCGAGTTGTTGCTCGCACTGCATGCCCGCATGGGCGTGGCTGCACAGACGATCAGCGCCGGCCATCGTTACGCCGCCGCGCGGCCGGGGAGTGCCGCGTGATTCCCGGACTTACCCTCGGCTTCGCGCAGCCGCTGGTGCTGCTGGGTCTGCTGACTCTGCCGGTGCTGTGGTGGCTGCTGCGGCTCATTCCGCCCCGCCCGCGCCGCCTCGACTATGGTCCCGAAAAGCGCGTGGCAAAAATCATCCGCGAAGAACAGACGCCCGCGCGCACGCCATGGTGGCTGACGCTGCTGCGGCTCACGCTCGCCGCACTCGTTATTCTCGCTGCGGCCGGACCGCTGTGGAATCCGCCGCTCGCCACATCGAGCAAGGCCGCGCCGCTTTTGATCATGATCGACGACGGCTGGTCGGCTGCCGCCTCGTGGGATGCCCGCCTGCGCACGGCCGACGATCTGATTGTCCGCGCCGATAGCGACAATCGCGGCGTTGCCTTGATGCCTTTGTCCGATACGGGGCGCGAGATCTCGTTGCAGCCTGCCGCCGCGGCGCGCGTGCAAGTCAAGCAACTCAAGCCGAAGCCCTATACGCTTGACCGCGCCGAAGCTTTGCCTGCGCTGTCCCGTTTCCTCAACAAAGTCTCCGACGTGGATATCGTCTGGCTGTCGGATGCAGTCGACCTCGGCAAAGGCGGCGAATTCGTCGACGGACTGAAGCGTATTGCCGGCAATCGGCCGCTGACCATCGTCGCCAGCGGGCTTCCGCCGACGCACGCGCTTGCCGCTGCCGACAATGCCGCCGGTGCGTTGACCGTGAAAGTCTTGCGCGCGCAGGGTAGCGGCGCGGCAACCGGCATCGTCCGCGCGCTCGATCTCAAAGGACTGCCGCTCGGGGAAGCCCCATTCGCATTCAAATCAGGCGAGCGGGAAACCGACGCGAGCATCGATCTGCCGGTCGAGATCCGCAACGACGTGGCGCGGCTGGAGATTGCCGGCGAACGATCCGCCGGCGCGGTTCAGTTGCTCGACAAACGCTGGCGGCGCCGAACGATCGGAGTCGTATCCGGGTCCTCCGCCGATCGTTCGCAGCCCTTGATCGGCGCAACTTACTATCTTTCGCGCGCGCTCAACCCGTTCGCAGACGTTCGTCTCATCGAAGGCGAAGCGCCCGCCAAAGCGGTCGGGCATTTCCTCGATCAGCATGTGCCGATGTTGATCTTCGCGGATGTGGGCAACGTCGCGGAATCGCGCGAGCGCCTGGTAAAATGGATTGAGAACGGCGGTGTCCTCGTGCGGTTTGCCGGCCCGCATCTGGCTGCGACGACGGATGACGATCTCGTGCCGGTCAAGTTGCGCCGCGGCGGCCGCATCCTCGGCGGTAGCCTGAGCTGGGACAAGCCGCAGCCGCTGGCGGCGTTCTCTCCCGACAGCCCGTTCGCCGGCATGCCGGTGCCGAACGACGTCACCGTAACGCGGCAGGTACTGGCGGAGCCGGACGCCGATCTCACCCAGCACACATGGGCGACGCTTGGCGATGGCACGCCGCTGGTGACGGCAGCGCGCCGGGGCAAAGGCATGATCGTGCTCTTCCACGTCACCGCCGATACGCGCTGGTCCGACCTGCCGCTTGCCGGCACATTCGTGGAGATGCTCAAGCGCATCGTTGCGCTGTCCGGTTCGACCGCCGCCAGCGAAGAAGACGCGACCAGCACGGCCTCCGCCAAGCCTCAGGCCGGTCAACCCGTGCCGCCGACACGCATTCTGGACGGCTTCGGCGCGTTTTCGGTCCCGCCGCCGAGCGCACGCCCTATTCCTCCCGACTTCAATGGACACGGCACCGCGGATCACCCGCCCGGCTTCTATGGACCGCCTGAAGGATTGATCGCGGTGAACACGCTCGCGCCTGCCGATCGCCTCAAGCCGCTCGACGTCTCGAGACTCGGCGCGCGCCATGAAGCCTATCGGCAGGGCGAACCGCTCGATCTGCGCGGCCCGATCTTCCTCGCCGCGCTGGCGCTGCTGTTACTCGACGGGCTGATCGTGTTCTGGCTTTCGGGCGGACTCACGATGCGGTCATGGCGCCGGCGCGCAGCGGCCGGCATCGTCGTTCTCGCGGCCGTTGGCCTGTCGCTCGCGCCGTGGCCGGCTCGCGCCGAGAATCCGGCGCTCTCGGCCGCGGATCAGTTCGCCATGAACGCAACACTGCAAACGCATCTTGCTTACATCATCACGGGCGATCCTCAGGTCGACGAAATCAGCAAAGCGGGCCTGCAGGGCCTCACGCTTTTTCTTGCGCAACGTACCGCGCTCGAAGCCGGTGAACCGATCGGCCTCGATCCGGCACGCGATGAGCTTGCGTTCTTTCCGCTGATTTACTGGCCGGTTCTTCCCAATCAGGCGAAGCCATCGCAACAGGCGCTCGACCGTATCGACACTTATATGAAAAACGGCGGCACCGTTCTGTTTGACACGCGCGACGCCATAGCAGCCTCGCCGTTTCCGGGCGAAGCCACACAAAGTCCAGGCATGACCGGCCTGCGCACAATTTTGTCCTCACTCGACATCCCCGAATTGGAACCGGTACCGCGCGACCATGTGCTAACCAAAACGTTTTATCTGCTGCAGGATTTTCCGGGCCGCTACACCGGCGGGAAACTTTGGGTGGAAGCGCTGCCGGCGGAAAACGAGGATCAGCCCGCGCGCCCTGCGCGCGCAGGCGATGGCGTTTCATCGATCCTGATCACGTCGAACGATTTTGCCGGCGCGTGGGCGATGCGGCCCGACGGGCAGCCGATGCTGCCGACGGTGCCGGGCGAGCCGCGTCAGCGGGAGATGGCGTTCCGCGCCGGCGTCAACATCGTCATGTATGCCCTGACCGGCAACTACAAGACCGATCAGGTGCATGTTCCTGCGCTGCTTGAGCGGTTAGGGCAATAGGAATTACTATTGACAATAGTGAGTAATATCATATCTTACTATCGCTTTCTCAGCGGTAGGAGAGACTGATGAGCAAATACGAACCATTACCCCAGTTTTTGTCCGGTACTGAAAATTCAGTGCGGCGTCTGACCTTTGCTGAGATCGAACGAATTTTGGGATTCAAATTGCCCCAAAGCGCTTACGAGCATGAGGCATGGTGGTCCAATAACGCGACAGGTCACTCCCATGCGCGTGCATGGGTTAAAGCAGGCTGGCGCACACAGGATTTGGATCTTGCCGGACGCAAAGTCACCTTCCGGCGTTCAGGCGCCGCTTCGGCTACGCCGTCAACACCTACCGGCGATCGGTGGGGTTGCATGAGCGGCACGGTAACGATCATGCCAGGCACCGACTTAACTGCGCCACTGAGCGATGTGTGGAATGCAGAAGAAGGCAAGATTCTCAATGACTGACCTTCTTCTCGACACCTGCGCTGTTCTTTGGCTCGCGCAAGGCGCAGAGCTGACACCCGAGGCTCGCGCGGCGATTTTGAGTCAGAATTTGCATGTGTCGCCTATCAGCGCGTGGGAAATCGCCAATTTGGTACGCAAGAGTCGCATTTCGCTGACATTGCCGGCCGCCAAATGGTTCCGGCAAACTGTCGGCAAGATCGACGCCGGCACACCTGAGCTTACGATCGAATTGCTGGCCGACTCTTGCGGCCTACCCGGCTCGCCGCCAAATGATCCCGCCGACCGGATACTTATCGCGACAGCACGCGAGTCCGACATGACGATTATGACCCGCGACAAGCGCATCCTCGAATATTCCCGCACGGGTCACGTTCGCAGCATGGTTTGCTAATGAATTTGGGTATCTCATTCGCTCCGCTCGTTCCGGTCTATGCACTATGGGCCGCGATCGCTGTTGCCATCGCGCTAACGGCCATCCTGTTGGTCGCGCGCAGCCGCGGCGTACTGGTTCGTGCCACGGCGCTTGCGCTGATGATCCTCGCGCTCGCCAATCCCTCGCTGACGCGCGAAGATCGCGATCCGATCCCCTCCGTCGCCGCCGTCATTGTCGACAAGAGCCCCAGCCAGAATTTTGGCGACCGCACGCAACAAACCGAAGCGGCGCGCAAAGCAATCGTCGACAGGTTGCATCACATTCCCGGCCTCGAAGTGCGGGTCGCCGACGCGAGCCAGGCCGACGGCGAGCATGACGGCACGCGGCTTTTTTCCGCGCTTTCTTCAACCCTCGCCGACGTACCCCCGGATCGGATCGCCGGCGCGATCATGATCACCGACGGCCGCGTGCATGACGTGCCGGCGAACGCCGCCGCGCTCGGCTTTGCCGCGCCGCTGCACGCGCTCATTACCGGACATGCGAACGAGATCGACCGCCGTGTCGTTCTGACCTCGGCGCCGCGCTTTGGCATTGTCGATCAGTCGCAAACGATCGGCTTCCGCGTCGACGACCAGGGCGCGAACGTCGGCACCGCAGAAGTAACCGTTCAGCGCGACGGCGAAGTCGTGGAAAAACGCACTGTTCCCGTCCACACCGACACCACGGTCAACGTGCCGATTCCGCACGCCGGCCCCAACATTGTCGAGATCGAAGCCTCGCCGATCCAGGGCGAGCTGACGCAGGTCAACAACCGTGCCGTCGTGTCGATCGACGGCGTGCGCGACAAGCTGCGCGTGTTGCTGGTCTCGGGAGAACCGAACGCCGGCGAGCGCACCTGGCGTAACCTGCTTAAGTCCGATGCAAGCGTCGATCTCGTACACTTCACGATTTTGCGCCCGCCGGAGAAGCAGGACGGGACGCCGATTAACGAGCTGTCGCTCATCGCTTTTCCGACGCGCGAATTATTCCAGCAGAAGATATCGACGTTTCAGCTCATCATCTTCGACCGCTATGCGCGGCAAGGTGTGCTGCCTCTGAGCTACTTCGATAACATCGCAAAATATGTGCGTGACGGCGGCGCCGTCATGATCGCGGCGGGTCCTGACTATGCGAGCCCGACCAGTCTCTGGCGCACGCCGCTCGATGTCATCCTGCCGGCTGAGCCGAGCGGCAATGTCACCGAAGAGCCATTCCGCGCAACCCTCACCGACGCCGGCAAGAAGCATCCGGTGACGCGCGGACTCGAAGGCTCCGACACAAGTCCGCCGCACTGGAGTCGCTGGTTCCGTCTGATCGACGCGCGGCCGACCAACGGCTCCGCGGTGATGCAAGGCCCGGACGGCAAGCCTCTGCTCGTGCTTGCGCATGAAGGCAAAGGCCGCGTCGCGCTGCTGCTGTCCGATCACATCTGGCTGTGGGCACGCGGCTATGAAGGCGGCGGGCCGCATCTCGATCTGCTGCGGCGGCTGTCGCACTGGCTGATGAAACAGCCGGAGCTTGACGAAGAGGCGCTCCGGCTCAGCGTGCAAGGCCACGATCTCACGGCGCAGCGGCAGACGATGGCGGACAGCGTCAATGACGTGACGCTGACATCGCCATCGGGCAAAACGCAGACGCTGACGCTGAAAGCCGCCGAGCCCGGCCTGTGGCGCGCCACGATTTCGGCCAACGAGCTCGGGCTATGGCGGGCGACGGACGGCAAGCTCACCGCGCTGGTCAATGTCGGGCCGGCCAATCCGCGCGAGTTCGCCGAGGTTACGTCCACCACCGACGTGCTGCACAAAATCGCAAGCGAAACGGGCGGCGATGCGCGCCGGCTCGACAACGGCAAGGGCCTCGATATTCCGCGCATCGTGCCGGTGCGCACCAGCGCCACGTTCCAGGGTGACGATTGGATCGGCCTCAAGCTGCGCGAGGCCAGCGTCGTGCGCGGCATCGGTGTGTTGCCGATCTTTGCCGGATTGATCGGACTGCTGCTGCTGGTCGGCTCACTCGCCGCGACCTGGGCGAGAGAAGGAAGGTAGTTGCCTGTCATTCCGGGACGCGAGCGAAGCGAGCGGGCCCGGAATCCATACGCCGCAGCGCTTGTGATTATGGATTCGGGGCTCGCGGCCATAGCGCGTCGAAGACGCGCGTAAACGCGCTGATGCGGCCGCGCCCCGGAATGACTTGGTTATTCCCAATCCGGCCTGATCAGTCCCGACACGTTCTCGAACGCGCCAGGTGCAAGCTCGGCCACAAGGAGCCGGTTCGGGTCGACCGGCCCCGGCATCTTCACGCGGCCCTTCGGAAACTTCTTGAAGCCGTGCTTGCCGTAGTACGGCTCGTCGCCCACCAGCACGACAAGCTTATGGTCTTTCGCCTTCGCTTCTTTCAACGCGCGCTGAATCAGCGCCGTGCCGACGCCACGCTCGCGAAATGGCGGCTCAACGGTCAAAGGCCCAAGCAGAAGCGCGGGCGTCTCGCCGATGCAGACGGGCGTCAGCCGCACGGAGCCGACCAGCAATGTGTTGACGCGCGCCGTAAACGAGAGCGCAAGCGAATGGCCGCGTCCCTCGCGGATGCGGAACGCGCTGCGTGCGAAACGCCCAGGACCGAATGTGCGCTCGTGCAACCGTTCGATGCCCAAAGCATCGTCAGCGGTCTCCGGCAGGATTGTCAGCGACAGTTCGTTCATGGCTGGCCCGTGGCCCGTGCCGATTAGCATTTGGGCCGATTCCGGTCCATCGGGCGTGGTGTCGTTCGCTTGCGATGCTTAAATGAGCCAAAACCGGCGCGGATGGAGGAAAATCGCAATGGGACTTCTGGTCGATGGGGTATGGCAGCTGGACGGCGACCGCACCAAAGGCGGGCACTATATCCGGGCCAATGCGGGTTTTCGTAACTGGGTGACAGCGGACGGCAGTGCCGGTCCGTCGGGCGAAGGCGGCTTTGCCGCGGAAGCGGGCCGCTATCACCTTTACGTTTCGCTCGCCTGCCCGTGGGCGCACCGCACCGTCATTTTCCGCAAGCTCAAAGGCCTCGAAACCATCGTCTCGATGTCGGTCGTCTCCCCCGACATGCTCAAGGATGGCTGGACCTTTCACAAGGAGGAAGGATCGACCGGCGACGAGGTCAACGGCAAGGACAAGCTGTCGGAAATCTACCTGATCGCCAATCCGCGCTACTCGGGCCGCGTCAGCGTACCGGTGCTGTGGGACAAGAAGCGCCAGACGATCGTCAACAACGAGTCGTCCGAGATCATCCGCATGTTCAATTCGGCGTTCGACGCACTCACAAATGCGCGCACCGACTATTATCCGCCGGCGCTGCGTAAGGAGATCGATGCGGCCAACGAGCTTGTCTATCCGAACATCAACAACGGCGTTTACCGCGCCGGTTTCGCCACGACGCAGGCGGCTTATGAGGAAGCCTTCCGCAATCTTTTCGATGCGCTCGATGACGTCGAGCAGCGGCTGTCGCAACACCGCTATCTCGTCGGCAACACCATCACGGAAGCGGACTGGCGTCTGTTCACCACGCTGATGCGCTTCGATGCCGTTTATTATTCGCACTTCAAGTGCAACTGGCGGCACATTTGGGAATATCCGAACCTGTCGAATTACGCGCGCGATCTTTATCAGGTGCCGGGCGTGGCCGAGACCGTGAGTCTCGGTCAGATCAAGCGGCATTATTATGGAAGCCAGCGGCAGGTGAATCCAACCGGCATCGTGCCCGTCGGCCCACAACTCGATTTCGCAGCGCCGCACGATCGCGCGCGGTTTACATAAAAATGCTCTGTCATTCCGAAGCGCCCGCCGAAGGCGGATGAACCCGGAATGACGAAGAAGAACGTCTCACCAGATCTCGCTCGTCGCTACACCGTCAAGGACTTCGGCGAGGCGCGCGTGTGTCGCGCGCGTCGTGCCTTCCGGCAATTCGTTGCGTGCAAAGAAGCCGTGCGCAACGATTTCTCGGCCGGGACGCGGCGGCACGCCCTGACGAAAATCGCGCACAATGAACAGCGCCACATGGTCGCGCCGCGACACGCGCGAATTGAAATAGATGCCATGCAGCGCGGGCGTACTGGCGAGTTCGATATTTCCTTCCTCGCGTAGCTCGCGGGTGAGCGCTTCGATCAGGCTTTCGCCGGTCTCCACGCCGCCGCCCGGCATGTGCCAGCCATCCACGTACGAGTGCCGGATCAGGAAAACTCGGCCCTGTGCGTCCATCACCATGGCGCGTACGCCGAGCGTCGCGCCACGCGAGAAGCGCCAGTAAGTGTGAAGAACGCGGCGGAGCGCCGGCTCGCATTTGCGGCGGAGGGAATCGAAAGACATCGTGCTTTTGATAGCGCGAGTCCGGGCATTTCCGGCAGCCCCCAAGGCAATACCCGCCACTCTTTCCTCTTTGGAATTGTTCTAATATATGGACATGGCACTTGGATGCCGAGCGAGAGGGGCTCCCGCGTGAAGCGATTTTCCGATCTCACCGAACAGGAAGTACTGGCGCTCGCCATCACCAACGAGGAAGAGGACAGCCGCATTTACCGCGGCTTCGCGGAAGGTTTGCGCGAACAGTTCCCCTCTTCCGCGAAGGTCTTCGACGAGATGGCCGATGAAGAGGTGACGCACCGCACGCGGCTGTTCGATCTCTACCGGAAAAAGTTCGGCGAGTATTTGCCGCTCATCCGCCGGCACGACGTGAAAGGATTTATCCCGCCGAAATCATCGCTGTGGCTGATGCGCCCGCTGGGACTCGACGAGGTCAGGAAATTCGCCGCCAAAATGGAAATCGATGCCGAGCGCTTCTATCGCAAGGCCGCTGAAAACACGCGCGATATTTCCGTCAGAAAGCTTCTGCTCGATCTCGCCGAAGCGGAAGCCGGCCACGAAAGTCTCGCGCACAAGCTTTCAGAGAAAATCCTCGACAAGCATGCCCGCGCCAGCGAGGACGCGAGCGCCAAGCGCATGTTCATGCTGCAATACGTGCAGCCGGGCCTTGCCGGATTGATGGACGGATCGGTGTCGACGCTCGCGCCGCTTTTTGCGGCGGCATTCGCGACGCAGAACACGTGGGCGACGTTCCTGGTCGGACTTGCGGCGTCGATCGGCGCCGGCATCTCAATGGCGTTCGCGGAAGGTCTCTCGGATGACGGCTCGTTAACGGGACGCGGTTCGCCGTGGATCCGCGGACCGGTCACAGGCGTAATGACCGCCATCGGCGGGCTTGGGCATACGCTGCCCTATCTCATTCCTCATTTCTGGACGGCGACAGTGGTGTCGATAGCGGTGGTCGCAGTCGAGCTCGCTGCGATTTCGTGGATTCGGCACCGCTACATGGATACGCCGTTTCTGCAGGCGACATTTCAGGTCGTGGTGGGCGGTGTGCTGGTCTTTGCTACCGGCATATTGATCGGGAGTTCGTGAGATTCGCGACGGCGTCCAATCCGGTCCTCGATCAAACGTCAAGACTCGTGAATACTGGATGCTCTGCCTTCGCGGAGCATGACGGGCCGCACGATGTTTACCCTCGCCCACATTTCCGATCCGCACCTCGCACCGCTGCCGCGGCCGCACTTGGGCGAGCTCTTCAACAAGCGGATCACCGGCTATCTCAACTGGTTGCGCGGGCGCCATCGCATGCACAGCCGCCCGGTGCTCGACGCGATCGTCGCGGATATGAAGGCGGCCCATGCCGACCATGTCACGGTAACCGGCGATATCGCCAATATCTCGCTTCGGGAGGAATTCCTGCGCGGACGGAAATGGCTGGAGGCGCTCGGCAAGCCGGCAGACGTCACCCTCATTCCCGGCAACCACGATGCCTATGTACGTGCGGCGGCGCATGACCCGGAGCGCTACTGGGCCGATTACATGCGCGGCGACGATACCGACGGCCCCATCGCCTTCCCTTTCGTGCGCCGGCGCGGACCCATCGCCTTGATCGGATTATCGACGGCGGTGCCGACGGCGCCATTCATGGCAACTGGTTGGCTTGGCTTCGATCAAGTGGCGCAGCTCGGCGTAATGCTTCATTCGCTAAAGGATGAGGGGCTCTTTCGCGTGGCGCTGATCCATCATCCGCCGGTGAGCCCGCGCGAACACAGCAAGTTGTTACTCGATGCGCCGGCATTCCTGGCTGCCGTTGCGGCGCAGGGCGCGGAATTGATCCTGCACGGCCACGATCACGTCCCCATGCTCAACTGGCTGGACGGACCGCAGGGACACGTTGCCGCTGTCGGCGTACCCTCGGCTTCCGGCGCGCCCGGTTTTGCCAAAGCGGCCGCTGCCTGGAATTTGTACAGAATCGCCGCCACACCGGGCGCATGGCAATGCGAAATGATTTCGCGCGGCATCGCTCAAGACGGCAGCATCGCGGAAGTGAAACGCTTGAATGTTTCGCCGGCTAATGCGCGTTGAACAGTGCAATGACGAATAGCGCTGCCGCGCCGGCGACGAGGCCGATTGCAAACAAGCCGAAGCCGCGCCAGCCCGGATGCCGGCGCTCAAGCTTCGCGACACGCCGTGCAACCGACAGCGCCGATCCGCGGTCGTCGCCTAGTGCGCGCTCGCGCTCGACCAGCCGCCGCGCCACATAGCGCGTAACGGCCTCGACGATCTCCGAAATCTCGTACGATTCAGCCAGAACGGCGCGGCCATAGCGGGTATCCTGCACAAAGCGATATTGACGCTTGTCACGCCCCATCTCGACATGCGCGATCACATCGATCCACAAACGCGGAATGTCGCCCCGGCTCACGCCGCGGTCGAACAATTCAATGTGGTCCGGAATTTCATTGAACAGCGGGTCGAGGGCTTCATTGAGCAGTTCGAGCCGGGCAAGCTCGGCATCGCGCAAATCGACAATGACCGCCGAGCGCTCGGCAGCCTCAATGCGCGCCTCGCGCACCGCGCTCTTGAGCGGCTGTACCGTATCGGGCTTTTCCGAGCCGGCGTTGGCCTTACGTCCCCACATGCGCACAAAATAGCAATGGAGCCGACTCGCGCAAAGCGAAAAAACGTGCCCTTTCAATAACTTTGATGGTTAAGTTTTCGCCACAATCCCGTAGGGCCTGGCCCATTTCAGACCATCCTCGGTCCGCCCGCGCGGCCGGTATTCGGCGCCGATCCATCCTTTGTAACCAAGCCGGTCGACCGCCTCGAAGACGGCAGGGAAATTGACCTCGCCGCCATCCGGTTCGTGCCGTACCGGCACTGCCGCGCATTGCAGGTGGCCTATCACCGGCAGGTATTTTTCGAGCCGATACAGGATATCTCCTCCGACGATCTGCACGTGATAAAAATCGAACTGCATCTTGACGTTCGACTTGCCGGACTTGGCAATGATGTCAGCCGCATGCTCGACGTGATTGAGAAAATAGTTCGGCCGATCGCGCGGATTGATCGGCTCGATCAGCAGCGTGATTTTCTTTTCGGCTGCAAGATCCGCGGCGCGTGAAAGATTCGCGATGAAGACGCGCTCTGCGGCCGGGCGCTGCGATGGATCGACTTTGCCGGCAAGGCAATGCACGGCGCTGCC
>DASUKT010000288.1:0-7697 GCA_036278575.1 Pseudolabrys sp.
GGCCCAAATGCGCTCGCCGAGACCGACCCAGTTGAGCAATTCGATTACCTCGTCGCGGTAGCTATGCTCGGCGCGGCCGAGAACGCGCAACGGCAGAGCGACGTTCTCGTACGTCGTCATGTGGTCGAGCAGCCGGAAATCCTGGAACACGATCCCGATGCGCCGCCGCAGCGTCGCGAGCGCGTCGCGCGATAGCGTCGAGACGTCGTGGCCGAACTGCGTGATCAGGCCGCGCGTCGGCTTCAGGGATAGAAACATAAGCCGCAGCAGCGAGGTTTTTCCCGCGCCCGATGGCCCGGTGAGGAACTGAAACGAATGCGGCTCGATCCGGAACGACAGGTCACGCAGGACCTCCGGACCGAGCCCATAACGTAGTCCAACGTTCTCGAATCGGACCAACCCTGTCTCCGCCGCGCTCGTGACCGCCCGGGAGCCCGCCTATCCGCTCTTTTGCCGCAGGAATCGAGCGTTCACAGCAATACCATGACCGCGCGACAGCCGCCCGTCCGCCACATCCGGCCCCCGCTTAGAGGAGAGCTTCATGGTTTCCGGTCCGTTAACGGACGGCTGGTACCGTTTGGGGACCTGACGCCGGCGGTTTGCAATGCTGATTGTTTGTCCGAACTGCTCAACTTCATATTCGATCGAGCACGCTTCGCTTAGCGCCGCGGGAAGGACCGTGCGTTGCGCCCGGTGTAAATCCACCTGGTTCGCCGGCGGCGAGAAAGCGGGGCCGGATCTCGACGCATTCGTCGAGCGCGCGATTACAAAAGTGCAGATAGAGACAAGCGGTCCAGCCGAACAGGAAGCGGCGGGGCAGGACCCTACCACCACGGGCTTACCGAGCGATTCCGGTCCGGCCGACGGTGCTCTCAACAATCAACCATCGGATGCCCCGACGGAATCGGTGACCGTCGAAGGAGGAGCCCCCGCCGAAGCGATGGCGGACCAGATTCAATCCGATGTACCCGTGACAGTGACAGATGCGCCTTCATTGGTCCCGCCGATTGAAAGCGAACCACTGCCGGATGCCGTGCTCGCGGAAAGCACAAGCGCCGAGCAGGAAGACATAGAAAGTTTTGCGGCCCGCCGTGAACGTCTTCAAGCGAGGCGAAAGCAGACGCAAAGCCGCTCGCGCTGGACGGCCATTATCCTTCTCCTCGTCGGGTTCAATGCCGCGCTCATCGGCGCCCGCGATGACGTGGTCCGCTACTTGCCGCAAACCGCGTCGTTCTTTGCGATAATCGGGCTGCCGGTCAATTTGCGCCACCTGGCGTTCGAGGATGTCAAGCTGTCACGGGAAATGGCCGACGGCGTCCCTGTGCTGCTAATCCAGGGCAACATCGTGAGCAAATCGGAACATCCGATCAGGGTCCCGCGCTTGCGCTTTGCCGCGCGCAGCGCAAAGGGGCAAGAGCTTTACACATGGACGGCTTTGCCGAGCCGCAGCATTCTTCCTGCCGGAGAGAGCTTGCCTTTTCAGAGCCGGCTGGCATCGCCGCCGGACCAGGCGGTCGATATCCTGGTGCGATTCTTCAAAAGCAAAGACGATCTCGCCGCTGCCAAATAGGCCCGCGTAAAGCGAAAAAGCAAACCGGCCGGCATTTAAAATCCTTGCAGCAGGCGCTCGATATAATCGAGCTCGAGCTGTGGACGCGACGGATCGGCCAAACGCTTGCGCAGCTCTTCGAGAATACGCCGCGCGCGCTGGGCGTCGATTTCGCCGGGCACCTTTACGGTCAGGTCGTCGCCATACTGGCGTCCGCGCATCGGACGGCCGAGCGGATCGGTATTTTGTTGAGCGCGCGCGCGGCCACGGCCGGGCTGGCCCGGACCGGGACCCATGCCGCTTTGCTGCATCTGCTGGGCGAGGCCCTGCGCGCCTTTGCGCATGGCTTCGAGCGCGCGGCCCTGGCTGTCGACGGCGTTATCGGCGTCGCCCTGCCCTAGCTGACCCTCGGCCTCACCCATTGCCTTTCCGGCATCGCCGAGTTGGCCCATCTCGTTCCGGCCTTGGCCCTTTTGGCCCTTTTGGCCCTTCTGTCCATTCTGTCCTTGGCCCTTTTGCCCTGGCATCTGCTGCCCCAAGCCGTTCTTTCGCAGCTGCTCGAGCAGTTGCTGCAACCGCTGATGCAGTTGCTGCTGATGCTGCCGCAGATCGCCGAATTGCCGGCGCTGCCCCTGCTGCTGATTGCGACGGGAATCCTGACCTTGCTTGAATGTGCGATCGCGCAACTGCTGCTGCTTGCGGATCATGTCGCCGAGTTCGTCGAGCGCCGACATCATATCGTCGTCGCCCTGTTGACCCATGTTCGGCTGCGCCATTTGCAGGTTTTCGAGCATCGACTGCAAGCGATCGAGCAGGCGGCGCGCGGCCTCTTTGTTGCCGGAGCGCGCCATATTTTCCATCCGGTCGATCAAGTTCTGCAGATCCCGCTCACTCAGCACACGCGTATTGCGGTCGAGCGGGCGCGCAAGCTGCTGCGGATTGCGCTTCATTTGTTCGGCAAGCGCTTGCAGGAATTTGTCGAGCGCCGCACGCAACTGTTGCATCAGCCGTTTGATTTCCTCGTCCGGCGCATTGCGCTCGAGCGCTTGGCGCAACGCCTCCTGCGCCTGACGCAACGCCTGTTCGGTCTGCGACATGTTGCCGTCTTCGATCTGCACGGCCATGTCCCACATGCGCGCGACAACCTCGCGCAGCGCGTCGTCGCTTCTGGCGTGCAGAAGATCGAAATAGATCGAGCGCAGACCGAGATAGATGCTGACATTCGGCGTGAATTTTTCAGGCGCCAGCGTCAACGCATCGAGCGCAGTGAGCACGATGGGTTTGGTGTTGGCATCGAGCGCCAGATTGCGGCGCTGCTCGATCAACGCCCGCGCGACCGGCTTGGTGAAGATACGTTCGGGCAACGTGAGTTCGTGCGGCCCGCTGCGCCCCTCATTGCCCGCTTGGTCGCGCGCGATCAGGGTCATAACCACGTCGGCGCCGGCCCATGGATGCGCCGTCAGGTCGTGCGTGGTCTGGGCGGTACCCGCGCGGGCGCGCGAACCCGGCAACGAAAGGGCAAACTCCGGCGCCTTGAACAAGGGATGCGGCGGCGCGCCGGCGCCCGGTTGGTCCTTGCGTGTGAACGTCGCCTGCGCCTGCGTGACGCCGTAATCGTCGGTGACGCGGTAATCGAGCCGCAGCGAACCGCGCGCTTGCCGTTCCGGATCGCGAATGAGGTCGATGGTCGGCGGCTTGTCCGGAATGGCCGTGAAATTCCAGACGAGATCGCTGCCCGCACCGTGCAAGGTGGCGCTGCCATCGCCCTTGATAACCAGCCGCCGTTCCACCGTGCCTTTCGAGACGGGCGGGCGGTTATCCGCTTTTGCGTCCTCAAGGCCGCCGTGCTTGACCACATCAAAGCGCACCTGACCGGTGCCACGGACAACAAGCTCGCTTCCGGTCGGGACGGCGATAGCATCCGTTTGCTTTTGTACCGCTTCGCCGGAGCGCAACCCGGACAGCATGATCGGCGGCCGGCCCGTATAAAGCGGCGGATTGACCCACGCATCGATGCGGAAATTCGCCGGCACGACGACGCCATGCCAATCGAAAGCTGCCGTAACGCGTTTGATGCGCTCTCCGCCAGCGGCAAAAAACGTGGCGACGACAAGAATGAGTACGAGCGCCCGCAACGCAACTGGATCGCGCGCCGACAGATAAGGCTTCGGCCAGCCAGCCTTCAGCCTTCGCGCGGAGAGCAGGGCCCGCTCGACATGCGCGCGCCACAGCGCCTGCGTTACCGGATCGCTCGGGCTGCCGGCGATCTCGTCGGCAATAGCGGTTGCCGGACGGTGCCGCTCGCCACTGCCGCGGTCGAGCCGCCGGAGGCCTTCGTTGATCGTGGGAATGCGCAGAAGCGCGAGCGGAATCGTGGCTGCGAGCGTGATGATGAGAAACAGGAACAGGCCGACGGCACGGCCAAGCGGCGGCAAGACGAGCCACAGTCCGGCCCACGAAAATGCGAGGAACAGGCCAGCTACCACAGCCAGCGCAGCCACCGCGGGCCACAGCCTCTCCCACAGGATACTCCCGCGGGCCCGCTGAAGCGCGCGCTCCAACAACCGACGAATCGGCTGTTCCTCGGGAGAATGGTGCGGATCCAAGGTATCCAAAAACCGCTCCGTCGCGCTGGCGGTCGAATCTACCCATCAACACGCTAGCACGTGCCTGGGTCCCGAACTACGCGCCCTAAAGCCAAGGCGGCCGGCGATCGAGCGCAATCAATTGGTCAACTTCAAGGCGGGGCCGCACAACCGCCCATTCGACGCCTTTAACCAGCACTTCGGGCACCAAAGCGCGCGTATTGTATGTGTTCGCCTGCACGGCGCCGTATGCCCCAGCCGACATAATCGCCAGCAACGAGCCGGGTTCCGGCCGGACAAGATCGCGATCGAGCGCCAGAAAATCGCCCGATTCGCAAACCGGGCCGACAACGTCGGCGCGAATGCGCTTGGCGGATTTGTGCGCTTCGGCGACGGGCCAGATTTCGTGGTGCGCATCATAGAGCGTGGGACGGATCAGATCGTTCATCGCAGCATCGACGACGACAAAGGTTTTTGATTCACCACGCTTCACGAACAGCACGCGTGTGACGAGGATACCGGCATTACCCACGATCAGCCTGCCCGGCTCGAAGATCAGCCGGCAGTCGAGATCGCGCGTGGAGCGCTTGACGACTTTTGCGTACTCCTCCGGATGCGGCGGCGGCTCGTTGTTGTCGTGATACGGAATGCCGAGCCCACCGCCGAGATCGATGTGCGTAATCGTATGGCCGTCCCCGCGCAGCGTGCGCACGAACTCCGCGAGTAACTGAAAAGCATCGCCAAACGGATCGAGATCGGTGATCTGGCTGCCGATATGCATATCGACGCCGGTGACCTTCAGGCCTGGAAGCTTCGCCGCATGCGCGTAAACGGCGCGCGCGCGGCTGATCGGAATGCCGAATTTATTTTCCGCTTTGCCGGTCGCGATCTTGTGGTGCGTCCTGGGATCGATATCGGGATTGACGCGCACGGAAACGTGCGCTGTCCGCCCTTTGGACGCGGCAACGGACGAGAGCAATTCGAGCTCAGGTTCGGACTCGACATTCACGCAGAGGATGTTTTCGTCAATGGCGAGCGCCAGTTCGGCTGCGGTCTTGCCGATGCCCGAGAACATGATCTTGTTCGCCGGAATGCCGGCCAGGCGCGCGCGCTTGAGCTCTCCTCCCGAGACGACATCGGCGCCTGCGCCGAGCTTTGCGAGCGTGGCGATGACGGCCTGATTGGAATTCGCCTTCATCGCGTAGCAGACGAGCGCCGAAACATCCGCAAATGCGTTGGCGAACACCTGATAGTGCCGCTCCAACGTCGCCGTCGAATAGCAATAGAAAGGGGTCCCGACCGCGGCTGCCAGCGCATCGAGATTCACCGCCTCGGCGTGGAGGATGCCACCACGATAGTCGAAGTGATGCATCGCACGCTCAGTCGAGCAGAACGTCGAGAGGAATACGTTTCTGGGGGCCCTTGGGCGCAACCGCCTGGCCATTCCGCATCACGCCGGCGCTTTTATCCGAGCTTTGCCCGCCGCTTGTGCCGGCGGCAAACGGCGCCGTCGTAGCGGACGGAGTGGCGGCCCGGGGCGGCGGCGCCGCGGCGCTCGGCGGCAGGTCGAGCGGCCCCTTGCGTCCACAGCCGCCTAGCGTGAGAGCAGCCGCAATGACCGCAAACACGGCGAAAAGCGTGAGCGGGCGGGCACCGACGTGAAGCATGAAATGCGCTCTGTGCATGAACGGACCATAGCAAACGGCAGAAACAAGGCGAAGTCAGGATTTCTCTTTTTCGAGTTTTCTCAGCCATTTCTTCGCTTGGGCGCGCACATTCCGCGGCGCCGTGCCGCCGTAGCTGAGCCGGCTCTTCACGGATCGATCGACAGAGAGGACGCTGAAAACGTCCTCTCCGATGCGCGGTTCGATTTCGCGCATCGTCTCGAGCGCGAGCCGGTGCAAGGGCACGCCTTTCTCCGCTGCCTTTGCGACGATCCGGCCGGCCGCATGGTGCGCCTCGCGAAAGGGCATTTTCAGCGTGCGCACAAGCCAGTCGGCGAGATCGGTTGCCGTCGCATACCCTTCGCCCGCCGCCTTTTTCATCCGCGCGGCATCCGGCTGGATGTCGCGCACCATGCCGGTCATCGCCGCAATCGACAGGCTCAATGCGGAGAGCGCATCCATGGCGCCCTCTTTGTCTTCCTGCATGTCCTTGGCGTAAGCGAGCGGCAGGCCCTTCATCACAATCAACAACGCCTGCAGCGCGCCGATAATGCGCCCGGTTTTAGCGCGCACGAGTTCGGCGGCGTCCGGATTGCGCTTTTGCGGCATCATCGACGAGCCGGTGGTGAACTTGTCCGAGAGCTTGACCAGTCCAGTCAACGGAGAGGTCCAGATCACGATTTCCTCGGCAAGCCTCGATAGATGAATTGATGCGATTGACGCGGCGGCGAGCGTTTCCATGACGAAGTCGCGGTCGGAAACGGCGTCGAGCGAATTGGCCGTCGGCCTGTCGAATCCGAGCGCATGCGCGGTCATGTCGCGGTCGAGATCGAACGAGGTGCCCGCGAGCGCGCCCGAGCCAAGCGGCGATTCATTCAGCCGCCTGCGCGCATCGGCAAATCGCCTGCGATCGCGCGCAGCCATCTCGACGTAAGCCAGCAGGTGATGACCGAACGTCACCGGCTGTGCGGTTTGCAAATGCGTCAAGCCCGGAATGACGGTCGCCGCGTGCTCTTGCGCTTTCTCCGCGAGAGCGCGCTGGTAGTCCGCGAGCGCCTTGTCGAGCGCATCGATGCTGTCGCGCACCCAGAGCCGGAAGTCGGTCGCGACCTGATCGTTGCGCGAGCGTGCGGTATGCAGCCGGCCGGCGGATGCGCCGATCAGTTCGCCAAGCCGGCTTTCGACATTCATATGAATGTCCTCCAGCGCGCGCTTGAATTCGAATTTGCCGGATTCGATCTCTGACAGGATCGTGTCTAGACCGTGAGCAATCTTTTTTGCATCGTCAGCCGCAATGATGCCCTGCTTGGCGAGCATTTCGGCGTGGGCCTTGGACGCGGCGATGTCCTGGCGGTAAAGATGCCGGTCGAAGTCGATGGAGGCATTGATGTCCTCCATGATCGCATCCGGGCTGGACGTGAACCGCCCGCCCCACATCTTATTGCTCATGACACATCCATCGACAGCCCACCGGCCATGAACGAACCACCCGCAGAAACGACAAAACGCCCGTCACGCCGCCTTTTTGCGATGATCGCAGTGGCGGTTGTCGCAGGGGCCGCCGCCGGGCTCGCGGGGATATACGGGATTGCCGGGTTCTCGCGCAATGCAGCAAATCAAGTCTGTCGTCCGGCGGTTAATCTTGCGCAAAAAGTCGCACCTTTGGCGCGGGGCGAAGTGGCGGCTGTGAACCTGGACAAGTCGCCGCTCAAGCTGCCGGATCTCGCGTTTCAGGACGGCTCCGGGCAGAAGCACACGCTCGACCAGTGGCGCGGCCGTACCGTCTTGCTGAACCTGTGGGCCACCTGGTGCGTACCCTGCCGCAAGGAGATGCCGGCACTGGATGCGCTGGAGCAACGGCTCGGCGGACCTGATTTCCAGGTCGTTGCCGTCAACATC
>DASUKT010000289.1:0-6144 GCA_036278575.1 Pseudolabrys sp.
CAGCGCGCCGCCGCCGAAAAATTCGCTGCCAACGTGCGCGAAAGCGGCGCGGGCGCCGCTCATGTCGCCGATCGCGTAAGCGAAATCGCAGTCATGATTCAGAATTCTTCAGTCGGCGCGGAAAACGTTTCTACGGTCGCTTCCGACATTCAGATGGCTTCGCAGGCCCTCTGCGCCCAAATACCCGGATTGGTGCGAATGGCGATAAGGGCCGATTTACGCGAATTTCCGCGCTATGAAGTCAACTTGACCGCGGATTTGGACATGGGGCACAGGCGGTCGGAAATCCGCGTTTTGGACGTGAGTATGAGCGGCGCGCGCATCCAGCGCTTGCCGAGCCTCGTGATCGGAACGGAGGTATCGCTGACGTTCAAGGGAATGAAACCGCTTGCCGGCCGGATTGTGCGGGATGCCGGCGAGGGTTGGGGTATGTGCTTTGAGCCGGCGCGCCTGCGCGCCGAAGAACTGCGCGATCTGGTGACAACGCAAGCCGACGCCGCCTGATCCGGTCAGCCGCCGGTCACGCTCATGTGGCGGGAGAGCGCCGGCCGCTTGTGCCGCCGGTCGATGACAAAGTCGTGGCCTTTCGGCTTCCGCGTGATTGCTTCATCGATGGCCGCATAGAGGGCGTCGTTACTTTCCGATGCGCGCAGCGGTTTGCGCAGGTCGGCCGCATCGTCGTGACCGAGACACATGTAGAGCGTGCCCGTGCACGTCACGCGCACCCGGTTGCACGATTCACAGAAGTTGTGGGTCATCGGCGTGATGAAGCCGAGACGGCCGCCGGTTTCCTTGACGCGCACATAACGCGCTGGGCCGCCGGTGCGGTAATCGATTTCCGCCAGGGTGTAGCGCTCCGCCAGCCGCGCACGCACCAGCGAAAGCGGAAGGTATTGATCGAGTCGTTCCTCGCCAATTTCGCCGAGCGGCATCACTTCTATTATGGTCAAGTCCATGCCGCGGCCGTGCGCCCATTCAAGCAACGCAAATAGTTCGTCTTCATTGACGCCCTTGAGGGCCACGGCATTGATCTTGACTTTCAGACCTGCGGCCTGTGCCGCGTCGATGCCACCGATGACTTTGTCGAGTTCACCCCACCGAGTGATTGCGCGGAATTTGTCCGCATCAAGTGTGTCGAGTGAGACGTTCACGCGCTCGACGCCATATCCTTTCAGTTCGAACGCGTATTTCGCCAATTGAGAGCCATTGGTGGTCAGCGTGAGTTCCTTGAGCGATCCCGAAGCAAGATGACGCGAGAGTGAGGCGAACAGGGTCATAATGCCGCGTCGCACCAGCGGCTCTCCGCCGGTAAGGCGCAGCTTGCTTACGCCCTTGTCGATGAAGGCGCCGCAAAGCCGGTCAAGTTCTTCAAGGCTGAGCAAATCGGCCTTCGGCAGAAAAGCCATGTGTTCCGACATGCAATAGACGCACCGGAAATCGCAGCGGTCCGTAACCGAAACGCGCAGATAGGTAATGGCCCGCTGAAACGGATCGATAAGCACTTTGGATCCTGCGGGTGCAGGCCGATCATGCAGCGCAATGTTCTCGGACATTTCCATGCAACGCTCTGGGGTCGATTCCGGCTGTCTTTACCGGGAGATATGGGAACTCTCGCCGATAAAAGCCACACCGTCCAGCATCGCAAGTCATGCGTGGACGAGGCGCAGCGTGCGCCGAAGTCTTTAGAACGCCGCGAAGAGGCTGCTTATCGCTGCGGCAGCTGGGGAGGCGGCGTTGCGGGCCAAGGGGAGGACGCCGGGGCCTGAGGCTGCGCGGCCACAGCAGTTGCCGGCGCAGATGACGCGGGCGCGGCTTGCGCTGCCGGCTTCGCCGCGGCCGGCTTCTTCTTTGCAACGGGCTTCTTGCTCGCCGGCTTCTTGTGGACCGGTTTCTTGGCGGCGGGCTTCTTCGGCGGCGCCGGCGCCGGGGTCAGTTCAACGAGGACCGGGTTGGGCCGAAGATTCGGTGCGCCATTTTCTCCCGTGACCAGCTCGATGTTGTCCGATTCAGGTTCGTAGCCGTTGAGCGAAAACACCACCGAGTATCCGGCGCTTTCGGGAAGGGAGAGCGAGCAGGGGGTCGTGCACGTTTGCCCGTTTGAAACTTTCGCTTCCGCGCCAGGAGGCTCGGACTCGAAACGAACCGTGTCCGTCGTCGGCTGCGGCTTCAGCGCATCGAGACTTACGCTTGAGCACGCAGCCAATGTCAGCGTTATCGCGACAACCCCGGCCACCCTGTACATGGCATACCCCTCCACCCGGAACCGATGAGGGCTCCTCCCGGAGCAAGGATACGGGTGCCGTGAATGGGGTGCAACCACGAACATCGGGCCGTACCTGTCAATGCACCGTTACGTCGGATTTATTCTGCGCCGGCTGAGGTCGAGCACCGCGGCAGGCAGGCGATCGAACGTATCGATAAGATAGTCGGGGTCGTATTCGGCTACTGCTTTCTCACTGTAACCGAACTCAACCGCGATGACCGGGATACGCGCTGCACGTGCGGTACGAATATCCGTAACCGAGTCTCCGATCATCACCGCGTTGCTGCGCTCGCCGCCAGCGGCTGCGATCGTTTGGTACAGCATCGCGGGATCCGGCTTCATAACGCCGAACGTGTCCTGTCCGCATATGGCGGCGAAGCGCTCAGCAAGGCCGAGCGACCGAAGAAGGAGTAACGACAGATGCTCGAGCTTGTTCGTACATACGGCGAGGCGGTGCCGTCTCTCGGCAAGAACATCGAGCGCGGCCTCAAGTCCTGGAAACGGACGCGAGCGATCGGCAATGTGAGCGGAATAATGCTGAATAAAATCGGCGAACATTCGTTCGACTTCGTCGGCTACCACGGCGCGCCGCTCGGCCTCAAGTCCTCTGACAATCATGGCTTTGACTCCGCCGCCGATCAGCTTGCGTGCACTCTCGTAAGGGATGGGGGGCAGGCTTTCGCGCTCGAATACGACATTGAGCGTGTCGATGAGGTCGGGCGCTGTATCCACCAGTGTTCCGTCGAGGTCAAAAACGAGCAGCGGCGGTGAAAGCATGCGGACCAGATCGCTAAAGCCGGATCGGAAAGCAAGCAGGAATGGGCATTATTCCCGTCTTTGCAGCCGGCAGAGTTCGATTTTGGCTATGCCAGCCGGGAAATCGACGCTAGATAATCCGTTAGCCAGCGATGGCGGTTCATTTAGGGTCCTCAAACGTCTGCCCAATAGGATGACCCCCGAAGACCAGAAGCGCGCCGCCGCCCTGCGTGCGGTCGATTTCGTCACGTCCGGAATGCGAGTTGGTCTCGGCACCGGTTCGACGGCCCGGCATTTTGTGGAATTGCTCGGACAGCGCGTGCGCGCCGGTCTTAAGATTATCGGGGTGCCCACCTCGGAGGCGACGCGAATCGATTCCGAACGTGCGGGCGTGCCGCTGACGACCCTCGACGAGACACCGCTGCTCGACTTGACGGTGGACGGGGCGGATGAGATCGGCCCCGACTTGAGCCTGATAAAGGGCGGGGGCGGTGCATTGTTGCGGGAAAAGATTGTCGCCGCAGCTTCCGCCCGAATGATCGTAATTGCAGATGAATCCAAGCTGGTTCAGGCGCTCGGTCGATTTCCGCTGCCGGTCGAGGTAACGCCGTTTGGCTATGCCGCGACCTTGCGCGCGGTCGAAAAGGCCTGCGGGGCGGGGGCCAAATTAACGCTGCGTCGCGGCAAAGATGGCCACGCTTTCGTCACGGATGGCGGCCACTGGATTATCGATGTTGCGCTTGGCCGCATTGACGAGCCGAAGGCGTTGGCGCAAAGGCTGGCGGGAATTCCCGGGGTTATGGAGCACGGCCTCTTCATCGGACTCGCGCAGGCAGCGGTTATTGCGGGTCCCGGCGGGGTTCGTGTGATTGAGCGTTCCTGAATTCTGAACACAACGGAGCAATGTTCATGCGTGTCATCAAGGCACTCCACGGTACGCTTCGCGTCGCGGCCGTCGCCGTTGCGCTGATCGGGCTCGCGGCATCCGCCCAGGCGCAGAAGAAACCGTCGCCGGCTGCAATGGCGATGGCGAAGGAAATAATCACAATCACGGGCGCGGCGAACCTTTTTACGCCGCTTATCCCCGGTGTGATCGAACAGGCAAAGATCGTCTTCCTTCAACAAGATCCGTCACTCGGCAAGGACCTCAATGACGTTGCTGCGCAATTGCGCACTCAATTGGCGCCGCGCCTTTCGGAAGTAACGAATGAGATCGCGCTGCTTTACGCAACGAACTTCACCGAGCAAGAGCTCAAGCAATTGCTGGCGTTCTACAAATCTCCCCTGGGCGTCAAGCTCGTCAAGGATCAGCCAGCCATCGCCGAAAACAGCATGCGCTTCGCGCAGGATTGGGCCAATAAGCTTTCCGAGCAGGTCGTGCCGATGATCCGCGCCGAGATGAAGAAAAAGGGGCACAATCTTTAGACGCGGAGCAGGTCGCAGGGCGAGCGCGGGAACGGTAGCGGCCGATGGCCGATTACGACGTCGATCTCTTTGTCATTGGAGCCGGGTCAGGCGGCGTGCGCGCCGCGCGCATCGCGTCGAGCCACGGTGCGCGTGTCATGATCGCGGAGGAGTACCGCGTCGGCGGAACCTGCGTGATCCGCGGCTGTGTGCCGAAAAAACTGCTGGTTTATGCTTCGCGTTTTTCGGATGAGTTTGAGGACGCCGAGGGTTTCGGCTGGACCGTCCCGCAGCCGACGTTTGACTGGCCGACATTGACAGCAAACGTCGAGCGGGAGGTGACGCGGCTTGAGGCTGCGTATTCGACAACGTTGGAGCGATTCAAGGTTCAACTTGTCAAAAGCCGCGCGGTACTCGAAGATGCCCATACGGTGCGGCTGCTATCGACCGGCGCGCGGGTGCGCGCGGAGACAGTCCTGATCTCGACCGGCGCCTGGCCGCACTATGGACCGAAAATTCCCGGCCTCGATTACGTCATCTCATCAAACGAAGCATTTCATCTTGACAAGCTTCCCCCGCGCATCGTCATCCAGGGTGGTGGCTATATTGCGGTGGAATTTGCGGGGATTTTTGCCGGACTCGGCAGCAAGGTGACGCTGGTCTATCGCGGCGCGAACATTCTGCGCGGATTTGATGACGACGTGCGCGAGCATTTGCGCTCTGAGATGCAACGCCGCGGCATCGCCGTCACGTGCGGGCACACGGTCACCGCGGTTGAAAAATCGGGCGACGAGCTTGTGACCTACCTTTCCGACGGCAAGACCGTCGTCTCCGACAAGGTGATGTTCGCGATTGGGCGCCGGCCGAATGTCATAGGGCTTGATCTCGACAAGCTGAGCGTCAGGATTCACGAACACGGCGGGATCGAGGTCGACGAATATTCGCGGTCGTCGGTCGAAAACATTTATGCCGTTGGCGACGTCACCAATCGCGTCAATCTTACGCCGGTTGCGATCCGCGAAGGTCACGCATTCGCTGACACGCTCTACGGCGACAAGCCGACGGCGGTCGACCACAGCAATGTGCCGACAGCCGTCTTCTCCGATCCGGAGGTCGGCGTGATCGGGCTCACCGAAACCCAGGCGCGCGACCGGCTCGCCAAAGTCGATATCTACAAGGCGGGTTTCCGTCCGATGAAGGCCACTTTATCGGGACGCGAGACGCGCGCGTTCATGAAGCTTGTCGTCGACGGCATCACTGATCGCGTGGTGGGGTGCCATATCGTCGGGCCGGATGCCGGCGAGTTGATCCAGATGGTCGGTGTGGCGGTGAAAATGGGGGCGACCAAGGCCGACTTCGATGCGACCATGGCGGTGCACCCAACGCTCGCCGAAGAACTGGTCACGATGCGCGAAAAGGCCATGAGTTACGCCCACGCGGCGGCGGAATAGCCCTTAACTAACCGATATCGGCGATTATCTGGCTTCATCCGGGCGGGGTCGTGTATAACCCGTGCCAGTTATTGGAGTATTCCTGATGGCCGAGCGTTGGACGCCCGATAGCTGGCGCAAGAAGCCGATACAGCAGGTTCCGCAGTATCCGGAACCGCGCGCGCTTGAGGAAGTAGAGAAGCAGCTCGCGACTTTCCCGCCGCTGGTGTTCGCGGGTGAGGCACGCAATCTGAAGCGCCAACTCGCGCGCGTTGCGGCCGGCCGGGCTTT
>DASUKT010000290.1:0-4597 GCA_036278575.1 Pseudolabrys sp.
TTTTTGAGCCCAACCGAAGAGGTTTGTACGGGGGGCATATTAATCTGACGACGCGGTGCCCAGGGGGCGAGCACTTCCGAGTTCATTGCTGAAGGGTAAATCACGAATGACGGCTCCTAGTCCGATCTTCGATGCATCGACCACACCTGCAATTCTCGACTCCATCAAGAGTCCGGCCGATTTGCGGCGTATCAATGCGCGGGACCTCCGGCAAGTTGCAGACGAGTTGCGCAATGAAACAATCAGCGCCGTCGCATTGACCGGCGGACATCTCGGCGCCGGTCTCGGTGTCGTTGAATTGACGGTTGCCCTTCACTACGTCTTCGACACGCCCAATGACAAGTTAATTTGGGACGTAGGGCATCAGGCCTATCCGCACAAAATTTTGACCGGCCGGCGCGATCGCATCAGGACCATTCGGCAAGGCGGCGGCCTTTCGGGTTTCACCAAGCGCGTCGAAAGCGAATACGATTGCTTCGGCGCCGCCCATTCATCGACATCCGTTTCCGCCGGCCTCGGTATGGCGGTCGCGCGCGATCTCAGCGGCGCGCAACACAATGTCATCTGCGTGATCGGCGACGGCGCGATTTCCGCGGGCATGGCGTACGAAGCGATGAACAACGCCGGCGCCGAAACCCGGCGCCTGATCGTCATTCTCAACGACAACGAGATGTCGATTGCGCCGCCGGTCGGCGCCATGTCGCATTATCTCGCGCGGCTGCTTTCGAGTCCGACCTTCATGTCGTTACGTGAGATCGGCAGAAATTTTGCCGGGCACTTGCCTCGTTTCATCAAGGACAAGGCGGTGCGCGCCGAAGAGCTTGCGCGCGGCTTCGTCACCGGCGGCACCTTGTTCGAAGAGCTCGGCTTTTATTATGTCGGCGTTGTCGACGGGCACAATCTCGATCAGCTCATCCCCGTGCTGGAAAACGTGCGCGCCGCAAAGGACGGCCCGATCCTCGTGCATGTGCGCACGCAGAAGGGCAAAGGCTATGCGCCGGCGGAGGCCTCCGACGACAAGTATCATGGGGTCGTCAAATTCGACGTCGCGACTGGAAAACAAAAGAAGTCGACTCCGGCCGCCCCTTCCTACACGAAAGTGTTCGGTCAGAGTCTCGTCAAGGAAGCGGAGAAGGACGACCGCATCATTGCGATCACGGCGGCGATGCCGTCCGGCACCGGCGTCGATATTTTCCAGAAGGCATTTCCGCAGCGCACGTTCGATGTCGGCATCGCCGAACAACACGCGGTGACCTTCGCCGCCGGTCTCGCAACACAAGGCTTCAAGCCGTTTGCCGTGATTTACTCGACGTTCCTGCAGCGCGCCTACGACCAGGTCGTGCATGACGTGGCGATTCAGCGTCTCCCCGTGCGTTTCGCAATCGACCGCGCCGGGCTCGTTGGCGCCGACGGACCAACGCATGCCGGTTCGTTCGACGTGACGTATCTGAGTTGCCTGCCCGGTTTCGTGGTGATGGCGGCCGCCGATGAAGCCGAGCTCGTGCACATGGTGTCGACCGCCGCTGCAATCGGTGACCGGCCGAGCGCGTTTCGGTATCCGCGCGGCGACGGCGTGGGCGTGCCGCTGCCGGAGTCCGGAGTTCCGCTTGAAATCGGCCGTGGCCGCGTAATCCGGCAGGGCAGCACGGTCGCGCTTCTGTCATTTGGTGCGCGGCTTGGCGAATGCCTGCAGGCAGCGGAGGCGCTCGCCTCGCGCGGCATCTCGACCACCGTTGTCGATGCACGGTTTGCCAAACCGCTCGATTCAGACCTGATCCTGCGGCTTGCCCGCAATCACGAACTGCTCATCACGATCGAAGAGGGCGCGATCGGCGGCTTTGGATCGCATGTGATGCAACTCCTCGCCGAAAAAGGCGCGCTCGAGCAGCGCGGCTTCAAGGTGCGCAGCATGGTGCTGCCGGATGTGTTTCTCGATCAGGACACGCCGGCGGCGATGTACGCGCGTGCTGGCCTCGATTCAAAAGGCATCGTCGCGAAGGTGTTTGAGGTTTTCGGTCAAGGCGCCGTCGCGGCTGTGCAGCCGGATATTTCTGTTCTCGTGGAGCAGGCCTCCAATACACGGGGGCAAAAAAGATTGCGCACCGGCGCCGCGTTGAACGGAAGCTCGCGATGAAGATCATCCTCGCTCAGCCACGCGGCTTTTGCGCCGGCGTCGTGCGCGCGATCGAGATCGTCGAGCGCGCGCTCGACAAGTACGGGCCGCCGGTCTACGTGCGGCATGAGATCGTGCATAACAAATGGGTCGTGGATGCCCTGAAGGCGCGTGGCGCAAGGTTTGTCGAAGATCTGTCGGAGGTCCCTGAAAACGGCATCACAATCTTCAGCGCGCATGGCGTTGCAAAAAAGGTCGAGCTTGATGCGAAAGAGCGCGGTTTGCACGTGCTGAACGCAACCTGCCCTCTTGTTTCCAAGGTGCATAGCCAAGGCCGCCATTACCTGAGGCAGGGCCGCACCGTGGTGCTGATCGGGCATGCCGGCCATCCGGAGGTCGAGGGGACGCTCGGCCAAATTCCGGGCCCTGTGCTGCTGGTGCAAACCGAGAAGGATGTCGAAGCGCTCGACCTGCCGGCCGACACGCCGGTTGCTTACGTGACGCAAACGACGCTCAGCGTGGACGACACCAAAGGCGTTATCGCAGCGCTCTATCGGCGCTTCAAGGATGTGGTCGGCCCTGGCACCCAGGACATCTGCTACGCGACGCAAAACCGCCAAACCGCGCTACTTGAGCTCAGTAAGTTGGTCGATGTTATTTTCGTCGTCGGCGCCCAAAACAGCTCGAATTCGAACCGCTTGTGCGAAATCGGGCTCGAGGCGGGCGTTCCCACTCATTTGATCGCCCACGGCGAGGATATCCAGCCGGAGTGGTTGAAAGATGCGGACGTTGTAGGCATTACGGCGGGTGCCTCGGCGCCGGAGGTGATGGTCATGGATGTGATCAATGCAATGCGGCGGATTGGGCCGGTCGAAGTTTCGACGCTTGCCGGCCAGGAAGAGCACATGGAGTTTCGCGTTCCGGTCGAATTACTCGATGTCCCGGGCAGCAGCAAATTAGGTAAGGAAAGCAATCTTGAGCATTCCACTTCTGCAAAAGTTTCTTGTCGGTAGCTACGTTATTCGCCAGCGCTTGGCCGGCCGAAAACGTTATCCCCTCGTTCTGATGCTGGAGCCGCTGTTCCGGTGCAATCTTGCGTGCGCGGGCTGCGGCAAGATCGATTATCCCGACGAAATTCTGAACCAGCGCATCCCGGTGGAGAAGGCTCTGGAGGCCGTCGACGACTGCGGTGCGCCCGTGGTGTCGATCGCCGGTGGCGAACCCCTGCTGCACAAGGAACTGCCGCAAATCGTCAAGGGAATCATTGCACGGCGTAAATTTGTTTATCTGTGCACCAATGCGCTGCTGATGGAAAAACGGATGAAGGACTATGAGCCTTCGCCCTATTTCGTCTGGTCGGTGCATCTCGACGGCGACAAGCAGGACCACGACAAGTCAGTCTGCCAAGCCGGCACCTACGATCGCGCAATCGCCGCGATCAAGGCGGCAAAGGCGAAAGGCTTCCGCTGCAATATCAACTGCACGCTGTTCAACAATGCCGATCCGGAGCGCATGGCGAAGTTCTTCGACGCCGTCATGGCGATGGGCGTCGATGGCATCACGGTGTCGCCGGGCTATGCCTATGAGCGTGCGCCCGACCAGCAGCATTTCCTCAGCCGGCAGACGACCAAGCAGCTCTTCCGCGACATCTTCAAGCGCGGCAATGGCGGCAAGAACTGGTCGTTCAGCCAGTCGGGGCTGTTCCTCGATTTTCTGGCCGGTAACCAGACCTATCACTGCACGCCCTGGGGCAATCCCACCTACACCGTGTTTGGTTGGCAGAAGCCCTGCTATCTGCTTGGCGAAGGCTACGCCAGAACCTTCAAGGAATTGATGGAAGGTACCGATTGGGATTCCTACGGCGTCGGCAATTATGAAAAGTGCGCGCAATGCATGGTGCACTCCGGCTTCGAAGCGACGGCGGTGCAGGACACGTTCAAGCATCCGCTCAAAGCGCTGACGGTCGGGTTGCACGGCGTGCGTACCGAAGGCGACATGGCGCCGGAAATCCCGCTCGATCGGCAGCGGCCGGCGCAATACGTCTTTTCGCGTCATGTCGAGCAGAAGCTCAACGAAATACGTCAGACCGCGCCGAAAAAACCGCCGGTCCAGCCGGCCAAACGCGAGCCGCGCGTGGCGCAAGCAAACTAAACGCCGGGGAAAACCGGTTCTTCTGCATCAAACCGCCACATTCGGGGAACTCTAAAGACTCTGATCCGTTATCGCCTGCGATAGCGGCCGTGTTCCTTTTGCTCGGCCGTGAGGGAGGGCAAAGCGATGCCGCGGCGGATAATCTTCGCGTTGAGTGTGCTTGCTGTCATTGCGCTCACGCCTGAAGCCGCCAGCGCACAGTTTGAACTGAGCCCGCGTGGAGTCCTCGGAGCGCTCACGCGTCCGCTCCGGCACTTGCTGCATCATCACCATCACCGCCATCACATCGTCCGGCACCATCGCGCCAGCGAGACACGCGCTGCCTCGCGGGAG
>DASUKT010000291.1:0-6707 GCA_036278575.1 Pseudolabrys sp.
TTGGTATCGTGAAAGAGCACGATGCCGTGGTTGATGCGCCCGATTCGGCGAAGAATCAGTTGCAGCTCTTGCTCCGGCGTCATCGGATTCCAGTCGCTGGCCCAGACGTCGGCGCCGAACACCACAATATTGCGGCTCTGCAGGCGATCGAGCAGGGCGGGCGTGGAGGCGAAGCCCGGAAAGCGGAAGATGGGCGTGGTCGGCTCCTTGCGCCGACGGCCATAGAGCGCCAGCTCATCCTCTTCGATGCCGCGATCGATTTGGTCTTCCGCGGCGGCAATCGGCAGATGATTGAGCAGGGCGTGGCTGTGCGTGTGATGGCCGACGGAGTGGCCCTCGGCCAATTCGCGGCGCGCAAGCGCGGGGTATTCCGCGGCGGACCGTCCGATCAGGAAAAAGGTCGCCTTCACGCATTCATGCTTGAGTGCGTCGAGGACCTTTGGCGTGGTCCCTGGCCAGGGCCCATCGTCGAACGTGAGCACCAGCTCTTTTTCGTGGAGCGGCAGGCTTGCCGGAAATTCCTTGTGTCCAACCCTCGGCGTCGTTCTGGCGTTGACGATGATCGTACGCGCAGTGCCGAGCGCGGCAGGATTGCCGGGGCATGGCTCGGCCCATACGGCGGAATGCAGGAGAATGCCTGCACCGGCAAGTGCGAAGAGACGGATCATGGACTCGAAAACCCCCGAAGCGCTCCATTGCCGGAAGAGCGATCGATCGGCAAGTGCGCAATGAAGATTGGGTTTACGCGTTAATCATTTGCCCGCTCCTGAGAGCAGGCGTACAAGGCGCGGCCTCATTAACTCACGTTGCCGATGGATCTCGGCATGCTCGATCAGGGAAAACGCGCCCTTGCTGCAACGCCCCCGCTTCCATTGCGTGGGGACGATGGCGCTATTCGCGCCGAGTTCGTCGAGAGCGCTGCGGACAAGATCGAGGCCGGCGATGCCGCCGGATTGCGCGCGCTCGTCGGCGATCTTCACGAGGCCGATCTCGGCGACCTGATCGAACGGCTCGATCCCGCGCTGCGACCGCGGCTCGTCGAGCTTCTTGGCATCCATTTCGATTTCACCGCGCTCACCGAAGTCGACGATGCGGTGCGCGACGAAATTCTGGAAGAGCTTCCGGCCCAGACGGTTGCGGAAGGCGTACGCGATATCGACTCCGACGACGCCGTCGCCCTTCTCGAGGATATGCCAAAGGAAGAGCAGACGCAGATCCTCGAGCAATTGCCGCCGCCGGAGCGGGTGGCGCTCGCGCGCAGGCTCGATTATCCGGACGATTCTGCCGGCCGGCGGATGCAGACCGAATTCATCGCCGTGCCGCCGAACTGGAACGTCGGCGCCGCGATCGACTACATGCGCGAGACGACCGATCTTCCCGAGCGTTTCTACCAGCTCTACGTCGTCGATGCCGACCAGCGCTTTCAGGGCGCGGTTCCGCTCGATCGGCTGTTGCGCAGCAAGCGGCCTGTGCCCGTCACCGAATTGATGGAGGATCGGCAGTGCGTCCATGCGACCGACGATCAGGAGCAGGTCGCGCGCGAATTCGAACACTACAATCTCGTATCGATGCCGGTCGTCGATGCCGACCAGCGGCTGGTCGGCGTCATCACGCACGATGACGTGGTCGATGTCATTCAGGAGGAAGCGGAAGAAGACATCCACGCGCTCGGCGGCGTCACCCGTGACGAGGAATTATCCGACACGGTGTGGAAGATCGCGCGCGGCCGGTTCAACTGGCTGCTGATCAATCTCGCGACCGCTTTTCTGGCGTCGTCCGTGCTCGGCCTATTCGAAGGCCAATTGCAGCAAATGGTTGCGCTCGCTGTTCTCGCGCCGATTGTTGCAAGCCAGGGCGGTAACGCGACGACCCAGACAATGACGGTCGCGGTGCGCGCGCTTGCGACGCACGATTTGACGGATGCGAATGCCTGGCGCGTGATTTTTCGCGAGCTGGCGGTTGGGTTTGTCAACGGCCTGGCATTTGCTTTGATCACCGGCGTTGCCGCGTATGTGTGGTTCAATGTGCCAGGCCTCGGCTTTGTCATCGGCTTGGCGATGGTCTGCAATCTTGTTGCGGCGGCGCTCGGAGGCATTCTGATTCCGCTCGCGCTCAACCGCCTGCGGGTCGATCCGGCCGTGGCCTCCACGCCATTCGTCACCACGGTCACCGACGTCGTCGGCTTTTTCTCTTTTCTCGGTATCGCGACGCTGTGGTTCGGATTGCGGTAGCAGCGGTCAAACAGACCCGTTACCGTCCGTTCACCATTTTTCCTGACCGGCCATTAACGCTGATTGCCTAGCGTGCCGGCAGAGCGTGGGGAATTGTGTGGACGGTATAGCGCGTATTGAAACGGCCGGCAGAGGCTCTGCCGCGACTGGCAGGTTGCGCACGCGTGGCGCCCGCCCGGCCTCGCAGCTCATTGTCGTTGTGGCCTTACTCGGCGCTTCCGCTCTCTTACTCTGCGCCTTCCTTGGTTACGGACTGGCGCATGTGACGGACGAACGTGCCGTCATGCGCCAGCGCGCCGCATTGCAAGCCGAACTGCGGAATCGCTCCACCGACGAATTCGATTCCAGCCTTGTCAGCGCAATCGCGCAGCGAAGCGGTCTCAAGGGCCTGACGTTTGAGGCAGAGCCGGCCGGGCGCAATCGAGCCATGCAGCCGGTCGTGAACGGGGCGGGGCGCATCGTCGGATTCTTCAGCTGGGACCAATCGCGGCAGATGACGGACGCGATGGACCGGCTCGCGCCGTTGATCGGCGGCCTTATGGCGGCACTCATGGGGTTTGCCGGTTTTTCGGTATGGCAATTGCGAACCCTGCGCGGAAAGTCGGCCGATGACACGGCACAGGCGTCGATTCCGAGCAGGCCGGCGGTAAGCCTGCTGACGGATGACGAGCAGTTCATCCGGCGCGAGCTGCCGCAGGCGCTCGCGAGCGGCGAACTCTATCTGCACTATCAGCCGATCGTGTCGGCACAAGGCGCGAATATCGTCGGCGTGGAAGCGCTTTTGCGCTGGACGCATCCGCATCGTGGCGCCATCGGACCGGCCGTTTTTATACCAATCGCCGAGAAGATCGGATTGATCGACCAGATAGGCGCGTTTGTCCTGCGTCGTGCGCTCGAGCAAGCCAGGCAGTGGCCGTCGCTTTACATGGCGGTCAATCTGTCGCCGCTGCAAGTGCGCGATCGCAGCATCATCGATCTGGTGCACAGTGCGCTGGCGCAAACGGGCGTCGAAGCGGCACGACTGATGCTGGAGATCACGGAAGGCGTGCTCATCGACAATCCGGACGAAATGCTTGAGCGCATCGCCGACCTGCACGATCTCGGCGTCCGTATTGCGCTTGACGATTTCGGCTCCGGGTATTCAAGCCTCGGCTATCTGCAACGCTTTCCGATCGACAAGCTGAAGATCGACCGCAGTTTTGTCACCGCCCTTGGCCAGGAGCCGAATGGCGGCGTCATTGTGCAGGCCATCACGGCGCTTGGCCGGGCGCTGGGCATCAGCGTATTGGCCGAGGGCGTGGAAACGGAGGAGCAGCGCATCCTTCTCCGGCTTGCCGGCTGCTCCGAGATGCAAGGCTATCTGTTCGGCCGTCCCGGCCCCGCTTTCACGATCGACCGGCTGCTTTCGCAGAGCGAAGCCTCGGGCCCGACGGGCGCTCCGCCGGCTTTTACACGGGCGCTGACAGCCTGATCCGCAACTTATAGAATCGTCCTTATTCCGGTGTCGCCTCGGCAGCGGAAGGAGAGGGCCGATGATTCCGAATGCATGGTCAGGCTTTGATTTCGGTCTCGGCTCCGAGGTCGATCTGCTGCGCAAGACCGCGAACGGCTTTGCACAGGACCGCATCGCGCCGCGCGCCGACGAAATAGACCGCAACAATACGTTCCCGCGCGAGCTGTGGCCGGAGATGGGCGCGCTCGGCCTGCACGGCATTACGGTCGAGGAAGAATATGGCGGCGCAGGGCTTGGCTATCTCGCGCATTGCGTCGCGATGGAGGAAATTTCGCGCGCTTCCGCTGCGGTCGGGCTCTCCTACGGCGCGCACTCGAATCTTTGCGTCAACCAGATACGCCGTAACGGCAATGCCGGGCAGAAAAGCAAATACCTGCCGAAGCTGATCGCCGGCGAGCACGTGGGTGCGCTGGCGATGTCTGAGCCGGGGGCGGGTTCTGACGTTGTCTCGATGCGCACGCGCGCCGAAAAGCGCGGCGATCGCTATGTGCTTAACGGCTCCAAGATGTGGATCACCAACGGACCGGTCGCCGACACGCTTGTCGTCTATGCCAAGACCGACCGTACTGCCGGCGCGCGCGGCATTACGGCCTTCATCGTCGAAAAGGGAATGAAGGGCTTTGCGCCCGCGCAAAAACTGGACAAGCTCGGCATGCGCGGCTCCGACACCAGCGAGCTTGTTTTCACCGACTGCGAGGTGCCGGAGGAGAATGTGCTCGGCGCCGTCGGCAACGGCGTCAACGTGCTGATGTCCGGCCTCGACTACGAGCGGGTCGTGCTCGCGGCAGGGCCGCTGGGCATCATGCAGGCGTGCATGGACGTCGTGGTCCCTTATGTGCATGACCGCCAGCAATTCGGTCAGCCGATCGGCTGCTTCCAGTTGGTGCAGGCGAAGCTCGCCGACATGTATGTGACGATGAACGCGGCCCGGTCCTATGTCTATGCGGTGGCGCGCGCCTGCGATGAGGGGCGCACGACACGCGAGGATGCGGCGGGTGCGATCCTTTATGCCGCCGAGCGCGCGACCTGGATGGCACTGGAAGCGATCCAGTGCCTTGGCGGCAACGGCTACATCAATGAATTCCCGACCGGGCGCTTGCTGCGCGACGCCAAGCTTTACGAGATCGGGGCAGGAACCTCCGAAATTCGCCGTATGCTGATCGGGCGCGAGATTTTCGAGAAGACGCGATAGGCCATTGGCTCACTGGTCCGAAGAACGACGCGTTCAATGGCTGACCTTAAATCCGTTAACCTCTGTTTCCCGCGAATCAGATAGGGCGATGGCCCAATCAACCGGTAACGGAGATTGGCCATGATGCGGGTGCGGTTGAAGGCGGACGGACGGATTGTCGAGATCATGCCGGACGGCAGCGAGAGGGCGCTCGACTACAGCAATCCGGCGGCTTTTGCGCGCCATGTTCGCGCGCGCTGCGGGCTGACGCAGACGGCGTTCGCCAATCACATTGAGGTGCCGGTCGAGACCGTCCGAAATTGGGAGCAGGGCAAGCGTGCGCCGCGCGGGCCGGCCCGTGCGCTGCTGCGGGTGATCGAGCGGGCCCCGAACGAGGCCTTCGCCGCGCTGGGCGGCCGAAGGCGCTGAGAACCTATTGTCATCCATACTCCGCAGCGCCGGGGTTATGGAGTCCGTCACGTGCTTCGTACTTGTCCCGGAATGACACTGGAGGAAGCTACGCCGCAACCTCGCGCTTTGGCGGCGAATAGCGCGCCACGCGCATCAGCAGGTACATCGCCGCCAGCGTCGCGAGATAGACGATAAGCTGCATCTCGGTCGGCCGCTCTGAATAGCCGATCAAGGTGTGCATCAGCTTGCCGAAAATACTGCCTTCCGACAGGAGCCATGACGTATCCCAGACGGTGCGGTCGAACGCGGTGAAGAGGCCTCCTGCGTTGAGGAATTGCACGGCCTGCGATGCCATGCCGGCCGCGAGCAGCGCAATCAGCCAGCTCGTTACCGAGAAGATGTAGCGGGTTGGGATCGCCAGCAGGCCAAAGTAGGTGAGCGCCGTAAAGGCCGCGCCCGCGGCAATGCCGAGGATGCCGCCGGCGAGCAGCGCCGAGCCCGATGTGCCCGACGCGGCAATGCCGTAAAGGAAGAGGACAACTTCCGAGCCTTCGCGCAGCACCGCAAGCCCGACGACGACGGCAAGCGCGGTGAGCGGTCTTGCGCCTTCGCTGACGGCCGTGCCGATTTGCTTCATCTCGGCGGCGATCTCGCGGCCGTGCCGCGACATCCAGGCGTTGTGCCACATCAGCATCACCACGGCGATGCCGAGCACGCAGGCGTTGAACAATTCCTGGCCTGAGCCCTCAAAGGCGTTGGAAATTGCTCCAGCGAATCCCGCAACGATTGCGGCGCCGACCACGCCGGCGACGATGCCGACACTGACCCAGCGTCCACGGCCGGCGACGCCACGCGTTGCCGCCATGACGATGCCGACAATCAGGCCAGCCTCGATGACTTCGCGGAAAACAATGATGAGAGCGCCGAGCATGGACCTGCTATTCCGCGATCACCACGCCCTTGGCCGTGGACTCGTGATACTCGCCGATGAAGGGATATTTGCCTGGCGCGAGTGGGCCGATCCGTACGATGCCCTTCGATTTGCCGGGAACGACCTTTTCGACCTTCAGCGCGCTGCTGTCGAACTCCTCCGGCATCGGGTCGTCGTTGACGACTGTGATCTTGACCCGCTTGTTGGCAGGCACCCTGATTTCAGCCGGGCTGAACTTGTGATCCTTGATCGTCGTTGTGAGGGTGTCGTCAGCGCCCGCTGCCGCCGCCGATAGCAAGAGCAATCCCACCAGACCGAATAGGAGTGTGCGCATAATCTCGTCCTGTTAATTACCGCCCGTCACAAAAGCATTAAAAGCCTTTGATGCAATAGCCTTTTTCTACGCTTGAATTATTCTAATGTAAGAAGGTGAGCCAACAGCTTGTGGCG
>DASUKT010000292.1:0-3222 GCA_036278575.1 Pseudolabrys sp.
CCGCGGCACGCCGGCAAGATCGAGACCAAACGCCACGTTCTCGATGATCGTCAGCCACGGAAATAAATTGAACGCCTGCCAAACGGTGGACATCGCCGGCCGGCCGGTGATTGCGCCATTTGCCGGCTCGACAAAACGCAGTCGTCCCTGCGTCGGGCCGAGAAAGCCCCGCGCAATCTGCAACAGTGTGCTTTTGCCGCAGCCGCTCGGCCCGATCAGCGCGGTGACCTTGCCCGGCTCGAACCGGCAGGTCACCGCATCCAAGGCGACGGTCGGCGCACTCGTCGCCGACGTAAACGTCAAGCCGATATCGTCAAACTCGATCGCAACCGCCGGCATTCCGTCACCTGCACTCAGGTGAACGGATTGCTCTTGCTCAGTCGCGCATCGGCTTCGATCGCGGGTGAAAGATCGAAAAGCCGATCTTTGCCAACCGTGGCGTTCACCAGCCTGATCTTGTTCCAGAACTTTCCCTGCGCGAGACACGAGTCGACGTTCGGCATTCCTTGCTCGTCAAACCAGGTCCAGCGCGGCGCGGCCTTCACGATCAGCGGCGCCGGCACCTTGGTAGCATCGGCGATGATCTTGACGACATCGGGGTCCTTCGCCGCAGCTGCCTTGTTGAACAGGCGGCCGGCGTAGGTGTGGACCATGGCAAACCGGATGGCCGCGGATTTGTTTTCCGACAGGAATTTGGACGACATCACCCAGCAGGCCAGCTGCGCATTCGGTTCGATGTCGGATCCGGCGCCAATGATTTTGCCGACCTTGTTCTTTTCAGCCAGAAACGCGAGCGGCACCGGGATGTTCGCAGCGTCGGCCTGCCCGACGCCCATCAGCTTGATCATGTCCGGATAAGGCATGCCGCTCGACCAATTGAGGTCATGGATCGGATCGAGTCCGGCCTTCTCGGCTGCGCGCCCGAACAGGAATTGATCGATACTGCCCGGCGCCTGGATGGCAATCTTTTTGCCCTTGAGCAGCTTCGCCTTGTCGACCGACGTGTAGCCCGCTTCGATCATCTTGTTGCTGGCGACAATCGTCATCGAGCCGGAGCCTGGCTTCTCGATGCCGCGGTCGAGAATGAGCTTGTAAGGCGCGCCCTTCGCAACGGCATTGAACAGGCCGGCGTTGAGCGTCGATGCCGTCAAGTCGAGCTCGCCCGCGATCAGCGCCGGCATCGCCAGCGCGCCGTCGGCGAAATACTTCAGCTCGACATCGAGATTGACCTTGTCGAAAAACTTCCTGGCTTCCGCGATAAAGATCGGCCCCGACGAAATGAGCCTGACCAGCCCGATGCGGATTTTGGTGCGCGGCTCCTGCGCGCGAAGGCGGCGCGGAAATGTAGCAGCAAGCCCGACGGCGGCGCTTCCACTTAATAGATGACGGCGATCCAGTGCGATCCGCATTGCTTCCTCCCGAAACGCGTTGTTGTCGTTCTTGTAAGGAAGCGTAGCAACAGCGTCTGCAAGCGGCAACGGCGCGGCCTTCCGGGCGGCGCATGGCCGACATGTGCTTGATCGGACGGGGCGGAGGGCTAACGTGCTCGGACGGGAGAAATTGTGCGGCCGCGCAATCTGACCGCGAAACTCGATTTCAACTCGCCTAGTATCCGGCCCCAGGCGTCCGACAGGAGAATTTGAATGCCCGCGACCATTCTCGATTCTGCGGTCTTTCGCGACATCTTCACCACCGAGGCGATGCGAAACGTCTTTTCCGACGAAACGCGGGTGCAGAAATATCTCGACTTCGAGGCAGCGCTTGCACGTGCGCAGGCGCGGTTGGGCATCATCCCAAAAAACGCCGCGGCCGAAATCGTCCGTCATTGCGATGCAAAAAACATCGACATGGCGCAGCTCAAAGCGGCAACGGAAAGGATCGGCTACCCGGTTCTTCCCGTTGTGCAGCAACTGGTCAGGCTTTGCAAAAACGGACTGGGCGAGTGGTGCCATTGGGGCGCGACGACGCAGGACGTCACCGACACGGCGACGGTCCTGCAAATCCGCGACGCGCTCGATCTGCTCGAAAAGGAAATTAACGGCATCGCCGATGCGCTCGCGAAGCTCGCAAAAAAGTACCGCAACACGCCCATGGCCGGTCGCAGCAATTTGCAACAGGCCGTGCCGATCACCTTCGGCTACAAGATGGCGACCATGCTCGCCGCTTTCGAGCGGCACAGACAGCGCTTGAAGGAATTGCGCGCGCGTGTGCTGTTCGGCGAATTTGGCGGTGCGGCCGGCACACTCTCATCGCTCGGCAAGGATGGGCTGAAGGTCCAGAAAGAGTTGATGAAGGAATTAAAGCTCGGCCAACCGGAAATCTCCTGGCACACGGTGCGCGACCGTATCGCGGAAGTCGGCTGTTTCCTCGGCCTTGTCACTGGCTCATGCGGCAAGATCGCTTTCGACGTGAAGTTGATGATGCAGACGGAAGTCGAGGAAGTGTACGAGCCGTTCCACGAAGGCCGCGGTTCGTCTTCGACCATGCCGCAGAAGCGCAATCCGATCTCCTGCGTTTACATCACGGCGCAAACCGCCGTCGTGAAACAGCACGTCGCGGCGCTGCTCGAAGCGCAGGTCGAGGACCACGAGCGTGCGACCGGTCCCTGGGAAATCGAATGGATCGTGCTGCCGGAAATTTTTATGCTCGCGGCGGGAGCCTTGGCGCAGACGCGTTTCCTCGTTTCCGGCTTGCAGGTGAACGAAAAGAAGATGCTCGAGAACCTCGACATCACCAAAGGGCTCATCATGTCGGAAGCGGTAATGATGGGCCTCGGGCCGAAGATGGGCCGCAACAAGGCGCACGATCACGTCTATGACCTCTGCCGTGAGGTGGTGAAAACGGGGCGTCCGCTGATCGATTTGCTCGCGGAGGATAAGGAAATCCGCAAGTACGCCGACCGCGAGGCGCTGGAAAAGATGATCGATCCGGCGAACTACCTCGGCGTTGCCGGCGAGATGGTCGACCGCGTGCTGAAGATGCGGAAGTGAGCGTTATTCGGCCTTCGGCATCGTTCGCCAGATTGCGAGCGCGACCAGGAAGGTTGCAATGCCGATGAAAAGAAACAGCGCCGGTATCGTGACGCCGAGCTTTTGCAGGATCGCGACGGCGATCGTCGCGGCCGTCATAAATGCAGCGTTGAGCACGTTGATGGCCGCGATCGTGCGCGCGCGGTAAGCAACGCCGGCCCAGGCCTGCACGGCGGCGAAAGCCGGCACGATG
>DASUKT010000293.1:0-10896 GCA_036278575.1 Pseudolabrys sp.
CGTGCTATTTTTTCGAAATTTAGTTTTATAGTTCCGAATTGTTCCAGGAATCCTTTGCCTCGAAATATCGACGTCCGCTCGACCTACGTAGTATCGCAACGCCCCGTGCCGCACTCCGGAGAAGTCTACTTCTTCATTCGCTGCAACAGCGCCTTGGCGCGCGCGAGGTGAGGGCGGTCGTACATCTTGCCGTCGATGCCGACGGTGCCGGCGCCGGGATCGGCCGCAAACGCAGCGACGACGGCCTTTGCTTTTTCGATCTGCTCCTGCGTCGGCGTGAACACCTCGTTGATGATCGGCACCTGCGCCGGGTGGATCGCCATGCGTCCCGTGAAGCCGTCGCGGCGCGCTTCCTCGGTATCACGTCGAAGCGGAGCCTCGTTGCGGAAATCGACATGGATGGTTTCGATCGCCGGCACGCGCGCAGCCGCCGCGCCGAACAGGCACATCGCGCGCGCGATGCGATAAGGCTCGGTGAGGATGCCATCCGGAGTCCGGTTCGCTTCCGCGTTCAACTCGGCTGAAAGGTCCTCCGGCCCCCAGGTGAGGCCGATGAGCCGCCTGCTGGCGCCGCGGAAGGTGCCGGCGAGGAAAAATCCGACAGTGGATTCAACCGACTGCGCGAGAATTTTAATGTAACCGTCCTCCAAGCCGGCAATCGCCTCGCGCGCGGTCAACTTGGCATCGAGATGCACGACCGAAGCGCCACCTTCTGCCTTTGGAAACAGCACCGCGTCGGGCCGGCCCGCGACGATCGCGTCGACGTCGGCATCGGTCATGCCGGTATCGAGACCGTTGATCCGCACCAGCAGTCGCGGGCGCTCCTTTTTTGCATTCGCCGCTTTGAGAAATTCCAGCGCGGCGGCGCGCGCATGCGCCTTGCGCTCGGGCATGATCGAATCTTCGAGATCGACAATGACGGCGTCCGCGCCGCAGTTCATCGCCTTGTCGAGCTTCTTCTCGCTATCGGCTGGAGAGAAAAGCAAAGAGCGCATCATGCCGACCGCATCCGCATGAACGCCTGCCGCTTGCACTCGGCGACCAGCTTGCCGTCCTGCTTGAACGCCTTGTGATGAAATTCGACGATGCCGGCGCCCGGGCGCGATTTCGACGGCCGCTTGGAGACGACTTCGGTCGTGCAATGCACGGTGTCGCCTTCATAAAGCGGGTTAGGAAATTTCACTTCCGTCATGCCGAGATTGGCGATTGTCGTGCCCACGGTCATGTCGGAGACCTGGATGCCGATCATGAGCCCGAGGGTGAACAGCGAGTTCATCAAGGGCTGTCCCCATTCGGTCTCCTTCTCGCAGAACTCGCGGTCGATATGCAGCGGTTGCGGATTGAGCGTCATATTGGAGAAGAGCATGTTGTCCATCTGCGTCACCGTACGGGTGAGCGGATGCTCATAAGTCTTTCCAGGCTCGAAATCTTCGAAATAGAGGCCGCCGCGTTTGTCCCGTTGCGCCGCTTCCGCCATTGCCGTCACTCCCGTCGTTAAGCTTCCGTTTACCATAATTGGCCATGGTCGAAAGGCCCTGGAATGGCCTGTATCTGCGCTTGATTTCCGGCCCAAGGCAATTTTTAGGAGCCAATCGCCGGGGGGCGCATGGCGGTCAATTCGGTCAATGGGAGCGGCGCATCGCAAGTCACCGGTGCGATCCAGCAGGCTGCGCGCTCGACCGGCGCAAGCTTCGACTATCTGCTGGCGACCGCGCGCATGGAGTCAAATCTCAATCCGCAGGCGCGCGCGCCCTCGAGCTCGGCGCAGGGCCTCTACCAATTCGTCGATCAGACCTGGCTTGCAACCATGAAGCAGGCGGGGCCATCGCTCGGCTTCGGCCGCTACGCCGCCGCGATCGTGCAAGGTCCGGACGGGCGTTACGACGTACCCGATCCGGCAATGCGAACGGCAATCATGGAATTGCGCGGCAATCCGACTGCGAGCGCGATCATGGCGGGCGCTTTCGCGCGCAACAATTCCTCCCAATTGCAGGCAGCGCTTGGCCGCGCGCCGACGGAGGCGGAGGTTTACATCGCGCATTTTCTCGGCTCCGATGGCGCGCAAAAACTGATCGGCGCGGCGTCGACAAATCCGGGCGCGATTGCGGCCGACATGTTTCCGAATGCCGCCGCAGCCAATCATGCGGTCTTCTTCAATAGCTTTGGCCGCGCGCGGAGCGCCGCCGAGGTCTATTCCGAGCTGACGACGCGTTTCGCATCGGCGCGCGACACCCCCCTTTCGCCCGGGGTAGGCGATGTCTCATTCATCAGCCGCTTTCCCAATCTGGCGGGCGCATCCGGCATGCCCCCCGATGCCAAAGCCGAGCCCCCACCGCTGCCCGACACCAAGCCGCTTTTTCAAGCCATGTTTACCGACCGCCGCACCGCCGTTTCGCCGGTCGTGAACAATCTGTGGGTTCAGGGCAATGCAGGGCAGCCTCTGTCTCTCTCGCCCGATCGGTCCCCGCAGCGACAACCGCTCGATTTGTTTACCGACGGCACGGCGGACGCCCGCAAGCTGTTTGGCGGCACGTAACCTTTGGACTTCGATCTGACCGGGCGATTTGTCCTTAACGGTCGGCAAACAAGCATGGTGAACGCTTTGTTAAGCGTCACCTATTAGTTTAGGTGCGCCGCAACCAAGCGGTTCTTCTGTCAGCGTTCGGCCAAAGAATGAACGTCCGTCAGTTTCTGCAATGGGTCCGTACTGCGCCGGCCGCAGACCGCGCCGACGCGACCGCCGCGCTTGCGCGTGCGTATCTTCATTCCGAATTATCCGTCGACGATCTCGCCGCCGCCGAAGGCGCGATGATCATGCTGCTCGACGATCCGTCGCCGCTGGTTCGGCGAGCCTTGGCGGAGGCCGTTGCGGCAAGCGACAGGGCTCCGTCGATCGTCGTCCATGCGCTGGCGGCGGAGCAGCCGGACATCGCAGTGCCGGTGCTGGCGCGCTCGCCGCTTCTGCTCGATGCCGATCTTGTCGATCTGGTTGCGACGAGTCACCCCGACGCGCAATCCGCGATTGCTACCCGCCGGCCGTTGTCGCGTTCCATCGGGGCTGCGATTGCCGAGGTGGGGGGCGCGCCGGCCTGCCTTGCGCTGCTGGAAAATCCCGACGCCGCCATTACCGCAAGCGCCCTAAATCGCATTGTCGACAGGTTTGGTCATCTTGCTCCGGTCCGCGAAAACCTGCTTGCGCGCGAGGACCTGCCGGCAGCGCTGCGCCAGATGCTGCTGAGCAAACTTTCCGCGACGCTTGCAGGGTACGTCGCCTCGCGCCACTGGCTTGGCGAGGAATACGCGCAACAGACTGCGCGCGAGGCTTGCGAAAAGGCAACGGTCGCGCTGGCGGCGGAAACCGCGTATCACGAGATTGGCGACCTGGTGCGTCATTTGCGCGAGAGTGGGCAACTGACCGCCGGCATGGTCTTGCGCGCGCTGCTTTCCGGCAACGTCGTGCTCTTCGAGGAAGCTTTAGCCGAGCTTTCCGGCCTGCCGATCGATCGCGTCGTAAACTACGTGCACGACAGAAACATTTCCGGCTTTTCCGCACTCTATCGAAGGGCAGGGCTGCCCGAGGCGGCATTCCCGGCATTCCGCGAAGCCGTCATGGCGATGCGCGAGATAAATTTAGCCGGCGAGTACGCAGGAGCATCGCGGCTCCGGCGCCAATTGACCGACAGGGTGCTCATGCGTTGCGCCGTGGAAAGCGATCGGCGGATAGAGCCGGTGCTCGTGTTGCTACGCCGTTTTGCAGTCGAAGCGGCGCGCGAAGAAGCGCGCATGTTCTGTGACGATCTGGTCGCCGGCAATCCGGCGAATGAGCCTGCCGACAGCGTTTCGATAGCGCAAATCGGCGACGACGCGTCGCCCGAAGAGGAACTCGCGGCAGGAAGTATTTCTATTGAGGAGGCGGGGCACGACAGCCTCTCCGACAGCGTAGATTTGATGGCCAGCCGTCTCATTTCGGACGACGTCTTCCCGTCGGACAGCATCGTCGTAAGCGATTTTGATCCGGAAGCGTTCTTCGCCGGCGACGTTATGACGGGCGAACTCGTCGACGAAACTCTCGTCCCCGGCAATCTGGACGAAGACCTCCGACTGGTCGCCTGACGAACTTCTTGTTCGATACGGGGATAAAAGCGCCTGGAAGTCGGGCGTTAAGCCGATTGCTCGGGCGCGATCGGCGGGCTCATGATTGTTTCGAGGTAGTCCGGCCTGTGCCGGTTCTCGCGAACAAGAAACTCGTCGGTCACCTCGCGCAACCGCTTGGTGAGCGTTTCGGCAAGCTCCTTGGCATCGGAGCGGGCATACTCCCGGAAAATCGCGCGCACCGCGTCGACGTGCTGATCGACGAGTCGCATCGGTATGCGCGTCGCATCCGGCGTATGTTCAAGCAACCGGCAGAGGCTATTGGCGGCTGCAGCCATCGCGGGGAAATCGAGCGTAGCCGCTTCGCCCTTGATGTCGTGCGCAGCGCGAAAGAGGGCGTCTTTGCTGATTTGTGTAAATCCGGATGTTCTCACCGTTTTGCGTGCAGCATCAAGCCGGTCGCATTCGGACTCCATCCAGGACTTGAATTCGGTCGAGAGCTCGGCCAGCGCCTTTTCGGCGCGCGCAACAGGGTCGACTTCGCCGGGCTCGAGCGGCTTTATCGTTACAAGCTTGCGCAGCTTGTTGTGCGGCGTGATGATCTCGTGGTCCGCATAGGTCGAGACCGCCGGTGTGTCCTTGAGAGCCATCGCAGGTCTACTCCATCCTTCAGCCTGGCGTGCGAACCTTCTCGAGTAGCGGCGCTTGGCGAATGACATCGGCTTTGCCGCCCTTGCGGCGCTCCGGGCCGACATAATTCGGATTGACGTTCCGGCGGCGGTCGGGCCCGAAGTAGTTCTTCGTCTTGATGAAAGGCCGTGGATTGGCGACGATGTTGACGATGCGCTGGTAAAGCGCTTTCGCCGAAATCGGCTTCGCCAGGAATTCCGTCACGCCGGCGTCGCGCGCGGCGACCACGCGTTTCTTTTCGGAATGGCCGGTGAGCATGATGACCGCGACATACGGGTTCGCATTCGCGCCGGGCTGGCGGATCATCTGCGTGAGTTCGAGTCCGTCGAAAATGGGCATCGCCCAGTCGGTGATGACGATATCGGGGATGTAGTGCGTGAAGGCTTCAAGCCCCGCCGCGCCGTCTTCCGCCTCGTAGACCTCGCGCGCGCCGAAGCCGTGTAGCAACGTCCGCATGATACGGCGCATGTGCGCGTTGTCGTCGATAACGAGAAAACGCAACCGGTTGAAATCGATGCGGACCATTGGCGCCTCGGGCGCCGGCTTGCGATTTCCGGCACTTTGGCCAAAACCCTAATCGGGGGCCGTTAACGAATGGTTTAGGATACATCCAGTGGCGGATCGGCCCTGTTTCGGTATTGTTTAGGCCGATTCCGGCTCAAGGGCCTTTCGTCCCCATCCGATCGGGCTCGTCATGAAAACCATTTTGATTCCCACCGAAGACCACGACGCGATGCCGGCAGTGCTTGAATCCGCGCTGCTGGTTGCGCGCGCATTCGACAGCTACATGGAAGGCTTCGCGGTTCGTCCGGCGCTCGGGACCTACGTGACCGTCGAGCCGGTCAGCAGCCTCGCGATTTCGGGCGCCTATGACGGTGACGCGCCGGCGCAGGCGCGTGGTCAATTCGAATCCTTCATGAAAACGCATGGCGTGCCGGCGGGCGGCGAGGGGCCGGCCACCTTGTCCTACGGCTGGCCGATGGCGGAAGCCGCCGACGATTTGTTCATCGGCAGCTATGGACGCACGTTCGACCTCATTGTGCTCGGCCGGCCTGGCCGCTCGCCGGAAAATCCGCGCATGCCGCCGCTTGAGGCGGCTTTGTTTGAAAGCGGCCGGCCGGTGCTGATCGTTCCGTCCGCCGCACCGACGAGCATCGGACGTAACGTTCTCATCGCGTGGAACAGGAGCACGGAGCAGGCCGTCACGAATGCCTATGCGCTTCCGTTTTTGCGCAAGGCGGAGAAGGTGACGATTCTGACAGTCGAAGGTGGAACGACGTCGGGGCCGTCGGGAGAGCAGGCGGCGCGCCATCTCGCGCGAAACGGCATCAAGGCAGACGCATTGACGCTCAATCCGGGGACGCGCTCGACCGGCGAAGTCGTTCTCGACCATGCCGCGGCGCTCGGTTGCGATCTTCTGGTGAAGTGTGCGTACACGCAAAGCCGGCTGCGCCAGATGATCTTTGGCGGAACGACGCGCCACATCCTGACGCACGCGACGTTGCCGGTCTTTATGGCGCACTGACAAACATTCTCGCGCGCGCAGGACCCAACTTTGTCGCCAGGACAAATCGAAGAGCAAAGTCCCCCCGAAGCTCCGGAAACGAAGTATCGGGGCTTCATCACCATATTCCCGTCGATCATGCTGCCGATGTTTCTGGCAGTTGTGGATCAGACGATCGTCGCCACCGCCTTGCCGGCGATTGCGGCGGCGACTGGCGAGGTCGAGCGCGTATCGTGGGTCGTTGTCGGCTATCTCATCGCGTCGACCGTCGCCGCGCCGATTTACGGCCGCTTGGGGGACGCGTTCGGCCGCCGCCGATTGATGTTCATCGGTCTCGGTGTGTTTATGGTCGCTTCGCTGCTTTGTGCCGCGGCGCCTACGATCGAACTGCTGACGCTTGCACGGGTGTTACAGGGATTGGGCGGCGGCGGACTGATGACGCTGTCGCAGGCACTTATCGGTGAATCGGTGCCGCCGCGCGAACGCGCCCGCTATCAGGGCTATCTTGCAGCGGTTGCCGTTTCCGCCAACACTTTCGGCCCGGTCGCCGGCGGCTACCTCACCGAGCATTTCGGCTGGCAATCCATTTTTCTCATCAACGTGCCGATCGGCATTGGCGCGATCGCGTTGACCACGCGGATTCCCGCGCACAAATCGGCTGGACTGCCATGGCGGTCCGATCCATTCGGGCTGTTGTTCTTCGCGATCTTCGTGGCGACGACGCTGCTTGCGCTCGAACAGGCGCAGCGGGTGAATATGCAGGCGATGCCGCTTGCCGCCGGGCTGTTCGCGGCCGGGCTCATTGCGCTCGGGCTGCTGATCCGCCAGGAAAATCGCGCACAATCACCGCTTATTCCGTTCGGCCTGCTGCGGCAGCCCGCGATCTGGCGCAGCGATGCCATGGCGGTTTGCCACGGCGCAGCGCTCGTATCGCTCATTACCTTTGCTCCGGTTTATCTTGAAGTGATGCGCGGCGCATCGCCGTCGGAGACCGGCCTGATGCTCGTGCCGCTGACGATCGGGATCGGCAGCGGCTCGCTGGTAACCGGGCGGCTCGTTCACAAGACGGGACGCACCACGCTCTTTCCCGTGATCGGGCTTGCGCTCGCGACGGCAGATCTCGTCATTCTCGCCGTTTGGGCGCAGCAACTCGGTACGGTTGTGCTTGCGGTCTTGATGCTTGGCAACGGGCTGTTCATGGGCACGGTGATGGGCGTCGTGCAGGTTATGGTGCAGTCGGCGGCCGGTACCCGGCGTCTCGGTGAAGCGGCGGCATCCGTGCAATTCTCGCGTTCGATCGGCGCCGCCTTCGGAACGGCGCTGGTGGCGGCGGTGCTGTTTGCGGTGCTGGCGCTCCGCAATCCGGAAGCAGCACGCATGTTCGCCGCGATGGTCGAGCATGCCGGAAATGAAGGAACTGCGCTGGCAGCCGGTCAACGCGCGGCGATCGAGGGCGATATCACCGTCGCCTTTCGCGCGGCGTTTCTATTGATGGCGGCGTTCACGACCGGCGGATTTTTTCTCGCCCTCACGCATCCGCTCCGGCGAATTTAGGCGACTTCAAAATCCGAACTGCTCACGCAAAATCCGTTCGTCGAGATTATGTCCCGGATCGAACAGCATGTTGATGGCGACGGCCTGATCCATACTGATCTCGACCGACTGCACCGAGCGGACTTCGTCGTGATCTGCAACCGCCGCCACCGGGCGCTTTCCTGCTTCCAGAACTTCGATCGTGACTTTTGCCTTGTCCGGCAGCAGCGCGCCGCGCCAGCGCCGCGGGCGGAATGGGCTGATTGGCGTCAACGCCATCAGCGGTGCGTTGATCGGAATGATCGGCCCCTGCACCGACAGATTGTAGGCTGTGGAGCCGGCGGGGCTCGATACCAGCACGCCGTCGGCGATCAGCTCGGCGAGCCGTTCCTTGCCGTCGATCAGGATACGCAGGTGCGCGGCCTGCGCGCTCTGACGGAATAGCGAAACCTCGTTGATCGCATGATGCTCCTGGACACGCCCTTCGGCGTCACGCGCGCACATCAACAGCGGGTGGATGACGGTGATGTGCGCTGCGCTCAGCCTCTCGACCAATCCGTTCTCGGCAAAGTCGTTCATCAGGAATCCGACCGTGCCGCGATGCATGCCGTAGATCGGCTTGCCGGATTTCATGAACTTGTGCAGGGTTTGCAGCATCAAGCCGTCGCCGCCGAGTGCGACGATTGCGTCGGCTGAGGCAGGATCGGCGTTGCCGTAGCGTTTTGTCAGCCGCTCGCAAGCCTCGCGCGCCTCCGGCGTCGTGCCGGCGACGAACGCGACGGTCTTGAAACGCGGCGAGGGGCTTTTCATCGGCGGCTCAAGGGATAAAGCAATGGAACGCGCGGTGCTGCTCTATACGACCTACCCCTCGATTGTCGAGGCGGAGCAGGCGGGACGATTAATTGTCGAGAAACGGCTTGCGGCCTGCGTGAACATCCTGCCGGGCATGATCTCGCATTACTGGTGGGAAGGTAAAATCGAGCGCGGCGAAGAGACGGTGATGATTATCAAGACCCGCGCCTCGCTCGCGGAGGCCGTGCGCGCGGCGGTGAAGGAGAAGCACGCGTACACGACGCCCGCGATACTGGTGCTGCCGGTCGAGAGCGTCGATCCGGCGTATCACAAATGGATCGTGGAGGAGACGAACTCTTAGATGTCATCGCCCCGCTTGACCGGGCGATCCAGCAATTTCCGCCGGGGTTACTGGATGCCCCGCTTCCGCGGGGCATGACAGTCTGGTCTCAATGCGGCGTAGGCTCAATAACTCGCCTTGCCGTCGATCACGTCCTTGAGCTCGCGGTATTCCTTGCATGAGGTGCTGCCGCAGAGGAGCTTCACCTTCTGCAGGTCGTCCAGTGCCTTGAGGCGATTACCTTGCTCCATCTGCCACATGCCGTAATACGACCACGTGCGCACGTGGTCGGGATCGGTGGCGAGTGCCTTCTCGTACCAGACTTTCGAATCGGCGTAATCGCCGAGCTTGCGGTAGGCATAGCCGATGTAGTTCGCGACGTCCGCGTTGTCGTCCCTGCCGATCGCATGCATCGCGGCGATGCCTTCCTTGTAATGACCGGTGACGATCAGTTTACGCGCAGCGCGGTAGTCGCGCAGAAATTCCTCGTACGCGACCTTCTTCTGCTTCTGAGTTTCAAGCTCGCTGCCGCGCTGCTTCTTCTTCTTTTTATTTCCGCCGTCGTCGGGCGGTGTGTCGGTGCCCATCGCCATGACGGTGGCCGGCCTGACGCAGAAGGCGACCGTAAACAAAGCGGCAGCGGCAAGAATGCCGGCGTGGCGGAGGGCTCTGGAGAAACTCATGGGGACACCTCACTGTTTGTGTCGATGCGGCCAGTATAGGCAAATGCCTGTGGCGCTGACTTCAAAAACACGCGAAGGCCGCGCTTAGTCCATCGGCAGCGGCGGAATGCTGCCGGAACGACAACGGTGCAACGCGAATCGAATAGCGGTTCGCAAGAACGTTGATCTTTCATTCATCCGGAAATCCGCAGGATTCACCCTCGCACTTGACTCTTCGTCGAGCGCATTGGAACATTTCGATCGTGCTGGTTCCCCGGGTCGCACCGGGGACGAAAGAGGGAACACGGACACACTGCTAACCTCAGTCATCCGTGGCTGCCCCCGCAACTGTGAGCGGCGAGCTTGGCGTCATCTATGGCCACTGGGAAACCGGGAAGGCCGACGCGAAAAGCAACGACCCGCGAGCCAGGAGACCTGCCAGCGCAGTCACCCAACCGGTGGACGGGGCGTCCATACGGAGCGGTCTTTCGCAGCGGTGACATCAATGCCGTTGCGAAGGCCGTGCGAGAAATTCTCCCACGACTTTTGAAAATGTGTGTGTGACGTGCAGTTGCGCGTAACGCCCACAGACCTTCGCAGCGGGCTTGGTTCACCCGATGCGCAACGCGAACGCGTTGGCGCAAACGAAGGAACGTTGTCTCATGGGACGGGCAATCAATGCCGCCGGCGCAGCGGCTATGCTGTGCGCAATCTCTGCGCAGCACGTGCGTGCACAGGATTCATCGGGCAGTCAGCCAATTAGCTTGCCGCCGGTTGTCGTCAGCGCGACGGGAATACCGACGCCATCCGATCAGGTCGCAAGCTCCGTTACCGTCATCACAGCCGATGATCTGCAACGGGACCAGCGCCGGACGGTGGCGGATGCGCTCAGCACCGTTCCCGGCCTCAACGTCGTGCAAAGCGGTGGGCCGGGCGGACAAACAGCCGTGTTCATCCGCGGGACGAATGCAAATCACGTGAAGGTGCTGATCGACGGCATCGATGTCGGCGATCCGAGCGTGCCGAACGGCGCTTTCGATTTCGCCCATTTGCTGACCGGCGATATCGAGCGAATCGAAATCCTGCGCGGCCCGCAGAGCGGTCTCTATGGCTCGGATGCCATCGGAGGCGTCATTTCGATCACCACCAAAAGCGGCGAGGGGCCGCCGAAAGCGACCGGCGTTGTGGAAGGCGGCTCGTTCGGCACCTTCAATCAGACGGCGAACTTGAGCGGCTCACAGGGCAATTTCAGCTACGCCTTCAACATTCTGCATTTTCAGTCG
>DASUKT010000294.1:0-10850 GCA_036278575.1 Pseudolabrys sp.
GACGGCGTTTGCGCGCCAGATCGCCATGTATCTGACGCACATCGTGCTCGGGCAAAACTACAGCGACGTCGGGCGCCTCTTTGGCCGAGATCGCACGACGGCCAAGCACGCGTGCTATCTGATCGAGGAACGCCGCGACGATCCCGCCACCGATGCTCTCCTGCAATCGCTCGAGGACGCCTGCGCCGAACTCGCCTGCGGCTTTCTCAACCAGGTGGGAACCCGGCCATGAAAGGCCGAAATCAAAAGCAGCCCGCCTGCTTGCCGCACGCGCTCCACCCGCACATCGATCGGTTCAGAGCGCAACATCTTAATCTTTCGCGGCAGCGCGTCGCGATCGGAAACGGCTATGCCGACGTCACGGTTGACGAAGCCGAGAGCCCGCTGGTGTGGCTCGCGCGCCGGCGCGGGCGCGACGGCCGCCCCTTGATCGCATCGCATCAGTTGCAGGCGGGCGAGCGCCTTCGCGCCGATTTCACCCGCGCCTGCATCATGCCGAGCACGACGTCGAACTGGTCGAACCCGATCAACGCCGGCCGACGCGCCGGAAGCGATCGTGCAGACGCGTCCACAGAAGCAATGATCGCGGCGCGGCAACGGATTCATCTCGCGCTCAACGCGGTCGGGCCCGAATTTTCAGGCCTCCTGCTCGACATATGCTGTTTCCTCAAAAGTCTCGACGATATCGAGCGCGAACGCGCGTGGCCGGCGCGGTCGGCTAAAGTAGTCCTTCAACTTGCGCTCGATTGCCTCGCCCGCCACTACGGATTTCAGGCGCAGGCCAAAGGCCCCGCCCGTTCGAAGACCCGCACATGGCTCGCGCCCGGAGAGACATTTGTCGTCGCCGACAATCAAAAATTGGAAAGCTAGGCGGCGGTCGCAAGAGCGGCGCGCGCTTCGGCGCGGATCCGCTCGACCATCGAGCGCAGACCGTTGGAACGCTGCGGTGTGAGGTTTTCCCGCAGTCCAAGGCTCGTAAAAACAGCCTCCGCATCGATCGACAGAATGTCGCGGGCGTCCTTGCCGGAATAAAGGGCAAACAAGATCGCGACGAGACCGCGCACGATATGCGCATCGCTGTCGCCATCGAACGTGAGCACCGGACCGCCCGCTCCGTCCGGTTTCACATGCGTCACGAGCCACACCTGGCTGGCGCAGCCCTGCACTTTGTTGGACTCGACGTGATCGCTTTCCGGCAATGGCGGTAGCATGCGGCCGAGCTCGATGACGTAGCGGTAACGGTCGTCCCACTGATCGAGGAACGCAAAATTGTCGATGATTTCGTCAATCGTCATCGCGCGAAAGCCCCTGCGGTGTACCGTTATATAAGGCTGCAGGCGCGATAGCCAAACGGCTGCCGGCGCAAAATCGCCAATAACGAGAGATCTTAGGCGGACGGGTCGCTCTTCGCGATCTGCCGGCGCGGCGGCAGCGGAACCGCCGCATGCCACGGCGGGATGAGGTCGGCTTGCTTCAACGTCTGCTGGCCTTGCACCGAAGCCGGCACAACCTTGTTGGCGGTGGATTGTCCCTGCTCGCCCATCCGGCTCGTGATGAACTGGTAGAGCGTGCGTGCGCCCGCCTCGGCCTTTTCCGTGACCGCAACGGCGATCTTGCCGCCCACCGTGCAGGCGTCCGGCTGCCGCTCGCAGAAGCCTCGCATGTCCGAGACAGCCGCTGTTGCGGCGGTTACCGCCTCGGCCGTGTTGACCCGCTCGTTTGGCGCTGTCGTTTTCGAGCCGCTCGGAAGCAGCACGCAAACCACGCCAAGCCAGAATGCCATGCGCAAAAGAAAGAACATGACCGTTTGTCCCACTCTCCCCAGCAGTCGTTCCCCTGCCTTTGATGCAAAAGCTAGCAGATAGAGCTAAAGTTGTCGTTCTCATGATGCGGCGGTTTTTGGCAAAAATCGACGCAAATACGATCAATCCGCTTCATCCAAAATTTACCACGTAAGCCGCAGGAGAAAATGAAATTTCTTCTTTTTTCCGGCTGGCGCACGCGCGACACGCCGGAAAGTATTGCCATGCCCTCGCGTTGGCGCAGCCGAAAATTGGCAACCGAAATTTCACCATGGTCATCGATTGGCGCGACCGGTCGCAACGTCCGCAAAGGCTTTCGGCCGATTGGAGGCGTCACGGCCGGCATCTTTAGCGTTCGCTTAAGTCGCTCCGGCCTAGATTTCGGCGCGACAAAGGGGCGCGTCTCGTTCGCCGATCGTGAGACGTGACACAGGGACAGTGGACTTCCTTACGACGGTTTGGGGCTACATCGACACGTTGGTGCATCCTTCGGCGCGGGCGGACGCGCTGTTGGCCGCACGTCATCGCGCATTTATAGCGCCGCGCCTGCTTGGCAGCTTCGCCGCACTCGCTACCTTTCCGATTTACCTCGTGCTGTGCGGAGCACCCGATGCGCTTGAAGTTGCCCTGCTCGGCTGGTTGGTCGCACCGATTTCGACCTGCTATTTTCTCTCGCGCACGGGGCGGCTCCAAAGTGCGCAAATCTTCTCGACCTTCGCGATCGCCGCGCTGGTTATGATGGCCGCGTGGCACACCGGCGGGATAAACTCCCCTGCCGCGATCTGGCTCGGCTTGATGCCTTTCGAAGCAGCGCTTTCTGCATCGCGCCGCGTGATCGGCATCGCCATCGCTCTGGCTCTCGGCTGCGCAATTATGCTCCTGGCAGTAACGTCTGCGTCGCTTATTCCGCAGCCGTTGATCGACAATCCTCATGGGCTGCCTGCCGTGCTTGGGATCATCTTTGCAGCGTTATTTGCAACAAGCCTCGGCGCCGGCTCGCTGGTACGCACCAGTTCCGGCTTGCTCTCCGCCGAAACAGATCGCTTTCGCTTGCTGGCCGATAACATGAACGATGTTATCACGCGGCATGGCCGCAACGGCGCGGTGACCTACGTATCGCCGGCGGCGGAAGCCTTGCTCGGCGTTGCGCCAAATGAGCTGCTCGGTCATCGACTCTTCGACCGCGTTCACGTCGCCGATCGTCCCGCTTATCTCACCGCGCTTTCCGATGCCGCGTCCGGCCAGGATCGCTCGGTCGAATTCCGCGTTCGCGGCGGCGCCGATGGAACGCGAGGTAATTTTGTCTGGGTGGAAATGCGATATCGTCCCACCGACCAAGCCGTTAAAAACGGCGATGTGATTGCGGTGATGCACGACATCAGTGAGCGCAAGTTCAACGAGCGCACGCTTGAGATCGCGCGCGCGGAAGCCGAGCGCGCGAACGCGGGCAAAACGCGTTTTCTGGCTACCATGAGCCATGAACTACGCACGCCGCTCAACGCCATCATCGGTTTCTCGGACATGCTGGGCAATGAATCGCTGGCACTTGATGAGGAGCGCCAGCGCGAGTATGCGCGCGTGATAAACGAGTCGGGACGCCACCTTCTCTCCGTTGTAAACGGCATTCTCGACATGTCGAAAGTAGAAGCCGGCAAATTCGAGATCGCGGCCGAACCATTCGCGCCGGCGCTCGCGATTTCAGGCTGCTGCGATATTCTCGCGCTCAAAGCGCGTGAGGCCGGCGTCGAGCTAAAGACACGTGTCGAGGACAATTTGCCTGAACTCGTCGCGGATCGACGCGCCGTCAATCAGATCCTGATCAACCTTGTTTCCAATGCCATCAAATTCACGCTGCGTGGCGGATCCGTAACGGTCGGCGCCTCTTGTGACGCGGCCGACATCGTGTTCGCCGTCGATGACACCGGTGTCGGAGTTGATGAAGACGATTTGCCTCATCTTGGCGAAGCATTTTTTCAAGCACGCGGGACCTATGATCGGCGCCACGACGGCTCCGGCCTGGGCCTTTCGATCGTCAAAGGGCTTGTCCGTCTGCACGATGGCACCATGGACATCCGCAGCCGCCCCGGCGAGGGCACGCGCGTAACCATTCGACTGCCGATCGGCCGCGAGAAGCATTCGATTACAAACCCGATTGAATTCAAACAAAGGAGCGCGCGCATGGCAGGGCGCTCCCCTCAAGACAGCCAGGTGAGGAAAAGTGCGTAACAAAGAGTATCGCTCCAGCCGCGCAGGTATAAAGCACAACCGGCGTGCAGCACGCGTTGCAACGCTTATCGCCGAGTACCCGCGCGAGTCGATCGGCCTGCTTATGGGAACGTTTGCGACCGGCATTATCTTCGTCAATGCGTTGTTCCTGCAGCATGGTCCGCATCCTGCGCCGATTTTTGCCACCCATCACATCCTGTCACGTGCATCGCACGTTCCGGCAAAGCACTCGCGCGCGGTCGAAACGAAGGCTTCCCCGGCCGTAGCACCTGCACCTCAAGCGGCAGCGCACGATCGCGCCCAGACCGTCACCGAAATTCAACGTGAACTTGCAAAGCGCGGCTTTTACGACGGCGCGGTCGACGGTGTATGGGGCGCCAAAACGGATTCCGCATTACGCGATTTCGCGCAGGCTGTCGGCTTGAAAGGCGATATCCAGGCGAATGAGGACATGCTGCGCAGGATTTCCGCCTCGAACGTGAAGGCGGGAAAAATTGTGCAGGATTCGGCACGTCACGATCCGATTGCGAAATTGCTTGCGCCGTCCAAACGCGTTCTCGCGGTCCAACGCGCGCTATCCGATTTCGGCTACGGCCAGATCAAGCCTACGGGGGTTTTCGGCCCCGATACGCAGAGCGCGATCGAAAAATTCGAGCGCGATCGCCGTCTGCCGATTACCGGAAAAATTTCCGATCAGCTCGTGCGCGAGCTTGCGGCGGTGACCGGCCGCCCTCTTGAATAGATGGAAGTATTCCGCCGCATCGTGTTAACGATTGCCGATGCGTCTGAAATCCAGCATTTGGGTTGCGGCTTATTTGCGCCGCTGCAGCATTGAAGGGGCGTTCGCGGCCGTGCGGCGGCGCGGCGCGGAAGAAGCAGGCGCGATTTTCATCAAGATCAGCAAGCTGGACGGGACGGCGTCGCTCTATGGCCCGGCGCCGCAAAGCGTCTTCGATGATGCGCAGCCGTCGGACCGCCTGTTCATACCGATACTTGGAGACAAAGAACGAACTGCGGAAGCAGATATCGAGGCACGGCTTGCACGTGAAATAAAATTCGATCCCGATGTATGGATCGTTGAAATCGAAGATCGAGAGGGACGAAGCTTTTTGACTGACGTTCTGAGGTAATCGAGTAGGCAGTTTCTGTGTAAGTGGCGGCCGTCGGAACCATTGATTGTCTGATGGAGTTCTGTGGATTTGCTGTCATTGGAGGAACCAATGCGTAATCCACAAAGCACGGCGCAGATTGCGGGCCATCCGATTCACCCCATGCTGATTCCGTTTCCTATCGCTTTCTTTGTCTCGACCTTCGTTTGCGATCTCGTGTTTTGGGCAACCGGCTCTGCAACTTGGGCTGCCGCGACGCTCTGGCTCCTTGGCGCAGGTCTCATCGTGGCGGCACTCGCCGCCGTCATGGGTCTCATTGACGTTTTTGGCGATGTTCAGATTCGGAATCTTTCCGACGCATGGTTACATGCGGGAGGAAATATCCTCGCAGTTCTTATTGAGCTCTATAACTGGTATGCGCGCTACGCGCATGGAAGCGCATCGATCATTCCGACCGGCCTGATTTTATCTTTCGTGGTCGTGTTGATCTTGTTGTTCACCGGCTGGAAGGGTTGGGAAATGGTCTATTGGCATCGCGTCGGCGTAGCCGATCGACCTGACGTCTAGCGCCCGTTTTCGCGCAAGCGCGCTGGCAGCGCCCCCTGGCCGAGTCTTTCTGCCGGGCTGGAAGCATGAATTGCTGCAGCCCGGGGTTTCGTGCGTTCGTCGTCCCACAACAAAGGTTCATAAGGGGTGCGACGCTGGCGGCCTGCATTACGCCAGAGTGAAATCATGTCTTCGGCGGCGGCGGGGGTGATTTCCTCAAAGAGCGATGCAAGGCTGAAGACGCGCGCAACCGATTGGCCGACGTGCGGATTGATAAAGAGCAGGACACGCTGCAAGACATCCGAAGACATGCCAAGAGCCCTTGCGATGACGACAATCGGTTCGCCGGATACATCATTGACCACGCGTTCGGCCAAATCGCGGCGGATATCGACAGCACGCTCGAGCACGGTCACGAATCTTGTGTGACCGCGCGCGAGCGCCACATTTTCAATTTCGCGAATAATTTCCGGGTTGCTGCCCAACGTTCTGTGCCCGGCGATTGGAACAAAAGCATCCAGGTTGGTGAGGATAAAACGGCGCTCCTGAGCGTTCGCCGAAAAAAAGGATTCGGTCAGTTCGTGCTCGTTTCGGCGCGGAGGGGGCTCGTTCGTTACGGTATCAGACAACGCGGGCGCAGTCGGTGGCGATGAAACGTTTAGATGCGCCGCCAAACGATCAAGCACGGGCGCAGGCGCCGAACGATAACGCGCAAGCCGCTCCGCCACCGTGGCGCGCGTTCCGGCATCGACCGTCTCGATCAATCGCGTCGCGAGCTCGACATATTGCGCCTCCTCCGCATCGGTGTGCGTCGGCTTCTGCACGTAAAGGTCGGTCAGGACTCGCAGCAAGGTGGGGCGGATATCGACACCCTCCCGGCATGCGAGATCAAAAAGGCCTTCCAGCGGAGGGGCGAACAACGCAACCATGACAAGGGCGACAACGGATATGGCACCACAATAATTTGACGTCGTTAGCAGACCGTTAACCTTGCCGCCCCTTTAATCGTCTAGGTGCCGTTCCGTCTGGAAACGCGGCCCTTCCTCTCGGAGCGAATGGGGGACTGCAATGGGCGAAATCATCCGCTTTCCCGATGGAGCGACGTGCTCGCGGGGCGGCAAATACGTCGACGCCACGACCGAGCCGGCAACCGTCATCATTTTGCCTGTGATAAGGATTGAACGCGGCCCCGACGACTCGAACGATTCAGAACCACATGGCGGCAGCGCTTCGAGCAGACGCCGCCGCCGCCGCGCAACACGGTAAGCAGAGCACAAAAGCGAAGCCGAAAGATGGTATGGTCGGCGCGATCAGGGTGGTGGCGTCGATCGGCTCTTTTAATGGCAGCGGCCCTGCTGCTCAACGGGTGCGGGGCCAATTATGACTTTGGCGAAATCCGCGCCGACCTCGTCAGCGACGACATTCACGACTGGCTTGGACCAGCCGCTCTCGCCGGCAAGCCAATACTCCCCTCGACCTATGAGTTGACCGACGACGAGCGGCAGCTTCGCGACCTCGCGTACCCGCTGATCGAGCCGCCGTATGACCGGCAGCAGTGGTACAGCGTGCTCGGCGAATATGGCCTCACCGGGATCGATCGCCGCACCGTATTCCCGCGCGATGCATACGCTGCGCATCTATTCGACAAGGATTATCGATCTCCATCTGCGCGGTACCAGAAAGTGACGGAGGATGCGCGCAACGATACGACGCGCATGCCGCAGTTTTTCGAAACGGCCGCGCGCGTGCGCGACATGGACGATAAACGGCGAAAAAGCTTCGCGTACATTCCGGATTTAAGAAAAGGCGAGCGGGTCGAGGCCGTGCGACGGATTCGTGAGAACGAGTTGATCGTATCGTGGGTCTGCTCGTCGCTCGAGCAGCGCGCTGCAGCGTATCGTTTCGCGCTCGAGCGCTTGGTCATCATGACGCCGTCGCCGCAGGCCGTCGACACGGAGCTGGCGATTAAAGAAATGAAGGCGCGGCTTGCGCAGTACAGCGCGGTTGTGTCGCCGCCGGCCGTGAAAATCGCCGCTACGCTTTGATTATCGTGAGGCTTGCGGCAGCGGAGACGGCTGGCATTTGGCGGCGGCAATCGTATTGCGGGCCATCGCCATCAGGCCCGGCTCGGTCGCCAACGCACGGATGACGATCAAGCCGGACGTGGTCGGCGATTCCACGATCAATCGGTCGGCCGCGGTCACGTCTTCCTCTTCCGGCATGTCGTTGTGCTGGTCGGCCGTCATCAGGTCGAGATCGACGACGCGACGGCCCGCGGCCCGATCGTTGATCGCGTAATAGGCGACGTCATGGCGCGTATAAAACGAAATCGACGTGTAGGCGAGACTGACCGGAACCGTCAACTTCAGCGGTGATTTGCCGATATCGTAGCGACAGACCGCGGTGGCAAACGCCGGATCCATAAACGGCATCAACTCACGGTCGGGCGTCGGCGCGGGCAAGGCAACGACGGTATTGACGGGCGCGATCGGAGAAATGCGCGCATAGGCATCCTGCGTGGCGGTGCGCGGCAGGATCATAATGGTTGCAAGATGGACGACGCCACCAAGCAACAATCCGCCCAAGAGCAGCAACAACCACCGGATCATGGGCAGGCTTTCGTCTTGATCGCGGGCATTGGCGCCTCGCGTCCGGCCCGGGTCGAAACGCCGACCGCCGTATCGTAAAGACGCAGCACCAGCATGTAGCGGTCGACGCCACCCGTCGGCAGCCAGTTGCCCGGATTGGCCCGCGGCGCAACTGCAATTTCAAAGCTGCCATTGGCGCGGCGCACGATTTCCTGGCTGGTGAACCCATAGCGATTGATGGAATTGGGTATGAGCGCGCCCTCAGGACTATAGAGCGTCAGAGTCCAAAAACGCGCGGCCGGCGTAACGCCGCTGACGAGAACGTTGCAGCGGCCATCGAGCGGCCGGCCGGCATCGTCGGTTTTGGCGGAGAAAAATACGCCGTCACCGAGACTGGTCGGCAGACGGCCGCTGCGAGCAAGGGAAGCGCGAGCGTAAGGATCGGCGTCGATCGTGCCGCTTTTCGGAAAGGCGGTCCAGCTGCCGAGCGTCAACGCGCCGAAGGCGGCGCCGCGCGCGAGCGCAAAATAAGTCGCACCGAGCCCGACCAGCGCGGCGACGACGAGGGCAAAAAGCGATCCGAAGAGCAGGCGCACAAATGACTCGCGAACGAATCCTGGCAGTTAAGCGGGAGGAAGATTACGACAGCGCGTGAAACTGGCCAATCAGTTCCGGTCGCCCAGATTGAAGTCTTTGCCTTCAAGGGCAGAAGCGAGCGCGTCGGCCGAACGGCCCGCGGCGGCGCGTTTGCTTGTCTCATCCGAAAAAGCCGCCGGCATCGGTCCCATTGCGCGTGCGGCTTTATCCATCATCTGCTCGACGCGGACCAATACCTCGGCTCCACCCTTGCTGAGCACGGTTGGCCGCGGAGGCGGTGCATTTTCGTTGCCCTTTTTTTTGGCCTCGGCAACCTGCTGTTGCTGCTGGCGCGGCGGCGGCACCGGGATGCCGGGTAATTGCTTAATCTCGATGCCCTGGTGCGCATATTCCATGATCGCGTGCCATGTCATCGCGGGCAGCGAGCCGCCGGTCATGCGGTTGGTCGAGGTGTAGTCGTCGTTGCCCATCCAGATGCCGCAGACGAAGTTGCCGGTGTAGCCCATGAACCACGCATCGCGATAAGCGTTGGTCGTTCCGGTCTTGCCCGCGACGGCGATGCCGTCGAGCCGGGCACGCCGGCCGGTGCCGTTCTCGACGACACTGTTCATCATCTTGATCATGTCCTGCGCGACCTGAGGCGAAAGCACCTGCTTCGGCTTCGGGCCGTCGCGATCGTAGCGCCAGATCAATTTGCCGCTGCCGGTACGCACTTCGAGAATGGCGTGAGGGCTCACTCTCTTGCCGAGGTTCGGGAAGGTCGCGTAAGCGCCGACGTGTTCGAGCAGATTCACGGCGTCCGCTCCGATCGGCAAGGAGGGCGTATCGGGGAGCGGCGTATGGATGCCCATGTCGCGCGCTGTCTGGATAATGCGGGAGCGGCCGAGTTTCGGATTGCCGTCGCCGACGATCACCGACAAGCGCACGGCAACGGTGTTCACCGAGTGAGTGAGCGCGGTGATCAGCGTCATCGGGCCGCCATAGGAATTGCCGTAGTTGTGCGGGCACCAGTTGCCGAGACAAATCGGCGCGTCGACGACGATTGAAGTCGGTTTCAGTCCGTGCTTGAGCGCCGTCGCGTAGACGTAAGGCTTGAACGAGGAGCCGGGCTGCCGCATCGCATCGACGGCGCGGTTGAACTGGCTGGCGCCGTAATCGCGGCCGCCGACCATCGCCCGCACCGACCCATCGACATCCATCAGCACAGCGGCGGCTTGCCCGGCGTGATATTCCTGCCCGTATTGACGCAGTGAATTTTCGACCGCGTTTTCCGCCTCGCGTTGCAGATTGGGATCGAGGGCCGTGCGCACCACGAACACACGCTCGGTCATCGACTTGGGAAACGTCTCGACGAGCTTCTTCATCTCGTCGAATGCCCAATCGAGATAATAATTGGGTGCGCGCTCGTCGCGGCGATCGACGGGGGTGGCAGGATGGCGGCGGGCACCGAACACCTGACCCTCGGTCATGAAGCCGGCCTCGACCAGATTGTCGAGCACGACGTTCGCCCGCGCGCGCGCCGCCGGCAAATTCACGTTTGGCGAATACTTCGTCGGCGCCTTGAACAGGCCGGCGAGCATCGCCGCTTCGGCGAGATCGACATCGCGCGCCGACTTGTTGAAATAATACTGCGCCGCAGCGTCGACGCCGAACGCGCCGCCGCCCATATAAGCGCGGTCAAGGTAAAGCTTCAAAATCTCGTTTTTGGTGAGCCGCGCCTCGAGCCACATGGCGAGGAACGCCTCGTTGATCTTGCGCTCGAGCGTGCGCTCGTTCGACAAAAACAAATTCTTCGCAAGCTGCTGCGTGAGCGAGGAGCCGCCCTGCACGACGCCGCCGGCGCGCGCGTTGGTCAGGAGCGCGCGGAATGTGCCGGGAATATCGATGCCGAAATGGTCGTAGAAGCGCCGATCCTCCGTGGCGAGCACGGCCTTGATCAGATGATCGGGAAATTCATCGAGCGGCACCGCGTCGTTGTGGCG